>WJKD01000454.1 GCA_014729315.1 Promethearchaeota archaeon
TAGAAGTCGTTGAATATCCCGATAAAATTGAGATATACAATCGGGATCAGCTGATCGTGTCCTATCCCTACGATGTGCCGCTTGTAAAAAGGCGAGAAAGCGTAAAATAACGCACGCAGGAGTAATCGTGTATAAGGGGACTCCCTATACCGTTGACTATAAAAAAGCAGGAAAAACCGTTGAGGTTCAAGAAATAAACGACGGAAAGAACCTCTTGGTTTACCTGAACGGCGTCCTAATAAAGACCTTAAAACTATAAAGGTCTACCTTATCTATCCTTTTTTTTTATTTAAACTCAAGTAGTACGCAAAAAATATTGGACTTGATTTTAGTGGCGAAGAGTGACAAAAAGTGACAAAAATAAATTATAATCGAATAGAGTTCGTTTTTATCTTTCTAGAAGAAATATTAAAGATCTCTGACCTTCTGCTAAAATTTTGCAGCTTACTGAAATATTTTACGGAAAGGGAAAAATATAAGTCTTTTTATATTTAGTATTACATAAGAAAATTTAACAGACATCCAACATGAAAGAAAACTCAAATAAGCTTCCCTCAGACGAGTCTGAGCAACTTTTAATAAAATCTCAAGATACAACGGACCTTAATTTCGGCTGTAAACCCAACGAACGAGATTTAGACTCACTTCTTGAATATGGTGTAATTAATCTGGATAAACCAAGTGGTCCCACAAGTCACGAAGTTGTTTCGTGGACGAGAAATATACTTGGAATAAAAAATATTGGCCACGCCGGTACTTTAGATCCAAAAGTTACCGGAGTATTGCCATGCGCTCTCGGAAAGGCAACACGGGTGCTTTCAGCGTTGCTTAACGCCGGGAAGGAATATGTTGGAATACTGCGTTTACATTCCATAGAACCAGCCAAAAAAATTGAGGCTGTTCTTAAAATCTTTATGGGTAAAATCTATCAGCGTCCCCCACTAAAATCTTCAGTTGCAAGAAAATTAAGAATTAGAGAGATCTATTATAACGATATATTAGAGATTTCCGAAAGAGACATACTGTTTCGAGTGGGTTGCGAAGCAGGGACCTATATTAGAAAACTCTGCTTTGATATTGGAGAAGCTTTATGCTCTGGAGCTCACATGCTTGAACTTAGAAGGACGAGAGTGGGGAGATTTAAAGAAGATGAAACATTGTTTACACTCCAAAACCTCAAAGACGCCTTTACGATTTATCAAGAAGAAGGGGACGAAACCTATCTTAAAAAAATGATAATGCCTATGGAAAAGATGGTGGAACATATACCAAAAATTTACATAAGAGATACTGCAGTTGACGCCCTATGTCACGGTGCGAGTCTTGCCGCAGCAGGCGTAGTATATATCGATGCCCGCATAGCAAAGGGAATGCGAGTAGCTTATATGACTTTGAAAAAAGAATTAATAGGTTTTGGAACAGCAGATAAAACAGCTATGGAGATTTTTAAAGCTAAATCTGGATTAGTTGCTCATACAGATAAGATTTTCATGAAACGAGGGAAATATCCCCATTGGAAAGAAAAAGATACAGGGGATTTGTTAAAAAATTAATTCTTGAATACTTATGAAAAAAAAAAATCAACATTACTCTTCTAAATATCCTGACGTCGATTTAAAAATACACACGGTCGCTGCGAGTTTAAGAAAACATCTATATATCTTTAAAACTACCACGGGCGTATTTTCGTACAAAAAGTTAGATTTAGGTACGAGAATCTTTATTGAACACATCTATATCCCCCAGGAAAAAAGGGTACTCTTGGATTTAGGTTGTGGATATGGTGTAATTGGAATCGTTTTAGGAAACGAATCTCCTCAAAGCGAAGTATATATGACTGATGTAAACAAACGCGCAATTTGGTGTGCAAAAGAAAATGTGAAATATAATCTTCCTAATAGTAGGGATCGTGTACATGTTATAACAGGCCCCTATTTTCAGCCGTTTGCTGGGAAAGAGATATCTTTTGACGGAGTTTATATCAATCCTCCGGTGAGACAAGGACGAGAAGATTTTCTAAATTTATGCGATCAATTGCCATACTATTTAAAAAAAAAAGGATATTTTCAATTTGTTATGCGAAAGAAGATGGGCGCTGCTTATGTTTTGGACTATTTAAAGAAACATCGTCCCGAGGATAAAATTACCGTGATCTGTAAAAGGAGCGGTTATTGGGTTATTGCTCTTCAAAAGTTAGCTCAATATTAATTTTAAGAAAGTACTAGAATAATAAAATTTTTTAGAAATAGAATAATATTATAATATAACTTGAGATTGAAAGAGGATTATTTTTGACGAAGAAAAAATCTATTGATGTGTTATTACACGAACTCGTTCCAAAACACCGACTTCTTACAAAAAAAGAAACGCAAGATCTTTTAGACAAATACAAAATACGGCTTATAGACTTACCGCAGATGTTTGAAAAAGATCCTGTTGCTATTGCAATCGGGGCGAAAGAAGGAGATGTCGTGAAAATAATACGCGAATCCGATACTACGGTAACTAAAGTTAATTATTACCGATATGTAAAAAAAGAAAAAATGTAAAAATACCTCCTTTTAATTTACAAAATGAAATTTACGAGGGTTTAATAGAGTTTGAATGTTGAAATATTATCTAACGAAGAGAAATGGCTTATTCTAAAAAGTTTATTTGACGAAAAGGGCCTTGTGAGACAACATCTTGATTCTTACAACGATTTCATTGAATATAAAATGCAAGAAATCGTCAATGAATCAGGTGAGGTAGTACCCGATATTCCCGGGTTTAAAATAAAATTTGGAAAGATTAAGGTTGGAAATCCAAAAGTTCGAGAAGCTGATGGTGCTACCATGGAAATTACTCCGATAGAAGCAAGAATAAGAGAATTAAGTTATGCTGCCGATATTACATTGGAGATGACTCCAATTACGATAGACGAGAGAACGCAAAGGGAAGAAGCGGAAGAAACCTTAGATATTTACATAGGAAAGATACCCATTATGTTAAAAAGTTGCAGATGTCCCTTAGAAAGTCTATCTGAGGCAGAATTGATAAATCGTGGTGAAGATCCGTTAGATCCTGGGGGATATTTTATAATAAACGGAACGGAAAGAGTGTTAGTAACGCAAGAGGATCTGGCACCCAATAGAATTCTTGCTGAGGAAGCAAGCCGCAGTTCAAGCGCCACTCATCAAGCAAAAGTATTTTCTACGAGAAGTGGATTCAGAGCACCAGTAACTATCGAACGCAAAAAAGACGGCAACTTAAGAGTATCGTTTCCCTCTGTTCCGGGAAAAATCCCGTTAGCAATTTTAATGCGAGCTTTAGGATTGCATTCCGATCGTGAGATTTTCGAAGCGATTTCAGAAAACTCAGAAATACAAAAGGAGCTAATTCCCGTTATTGATGTAGCAAGCGAAATACAAGTACTTAAAGACCCCGAAAAGTCGCAACAAAACGCTCTAGATTACATCGGAAAAAGAGTTGCGATTGGTCAAACGAAAGATTATCGTATTCGCAGGGCGCTTCAAGTTTTAGATAGATATCTCTTGCCCCACATCGGCAACGAAGAAGAGGATCGTATTAAAAAAGCTTATTATCTTGGACAAATGGCTCAAAAAGTGATGGAACTTGCCTTAGAACTGAGAGAACCGGACGACAAGGATCATTACGCCAACAAAAGACTAAAATTAGCGGGAGAACTATTCACATCATTATTCAGAGTTGCCTTTTTAAATTTGGTTAAAGATATTAAGTATCAGCTTGAAAGGACTGCTGTCCGTGGTAGAGCCCCTAACATTAAAACAGCCGTGAGAGCAGATGTTATCACAGAAAGAATTAGACACGCATTAGCTACAGGGAACTGGGTTGGTGGAAAAGCAGGTGTAAGCCAATTGTTAAATAGAACAAATCATGTTGGAACTCTGAGCCATCTTAGACGCGTTATTTCTCCACTAAGCAGAAGTCAACCCCATTTTGAAGCGCGAGACTTACATCCGACGCAATGGGGTAAAATATGTCCTGCTGAGACTCCAGAAGGTCCCAATTGTGGTTTAGTGAAAAACCTTGGTTTAACTTCCATTATATCGGTGGGAACTGATGAAAAAATAATGGAAAACATCTTAATTGATTTAGGGGTAGTTCCTATAAATCAAGTAAAAAATATTAGGGGAGATAAAGTTAAAGTTTTCCTTAACGGAAAATTAATCGGCATTCATCAAAGCCATAATCCTTTTATCAGACATATTAGAGAAAAAAGAAGGAAAGGAGAAATAGGACAACACGTTAATATCGGTTACTATCACGAATCGAGAGAGATTCAGATTAATTGTGATGGTGGTAGAGCAACGAGGCCTTTGTTTGTCATCAAAAATAAGAATATTTTAATAACCAAAGACGACATCGAAAGGCTTGTTAATGGCAAGTTTGCATGGTCCGACCTTATTCGAAAAGGAGTCATTGAATATTTAGACGCTGAGGAGGAAGAA
>WJKD01000455.1 GCA_014729315.1 Promethearchaeota archaeon
AATCGCTGAAAGTGGGTACTGTTGATAAAGCAGATGAGCGCAGCGAATTGATCCGGGAACTGCAAGCAATAAAACGCTCGCTGAAAACCGGACACCTATCACCGGAATTGCGTTTCCTGCAGTCCGATAGTCGGGTGGCGCCGAATAACGCATTAATTCATGACGGTTGCCAGACCAGAAAGCCGATTCGCTATATGAGCGATACAATTGCGATGAAACGAGCGGAAATATTCCAGCGAATGAGGGCTAGAATCCTAGCAGAAATCCGCAGAATTGGCAGGAGTTAAATATTAAAAGATGGAGGTGAAAAGTGTTTCCTATCAGCTATTCAAATAGAAATAAAAATATGGAATGCACACATTCGATCGTCGAACTGTACCATTTTGTAATAGATGCGATTGAATTCATTGAAAGGAAAAGCGAAACCGGACAAAACGGACTCCCTAAAAAGGAAAGCGAAGAAGTCATTCAAAAATTGGAGAATGTTCGTGATTCATTTAGATATCCGAATCCGTTACCACAGCCGGTTATCAGCAATGCAAGATATTGTCCATATCAAGCTCGAGTATATCATAAACCTTTATATCATCAGTGTCCGCATATTGAAACGTTGCGTAAAAGGAATCCTATTTTGAAATAGCACTCCAAATGTCATTCGGCTCACAAGATGGGAGTTTGTCGGGTGGCGGGGGTCGAATGACATTGGATGCCGGATTCGGCGGACTTGAGGCGAATTTGCAACCACCCACCCATTGCAAATTCGCCCTGAAAGAATGCTCTTATTTTTGGTGTTGCCGGGGTGGGGCGGGAAAATCATTCTTTATACAATAGCGAAATAAATTTTTTAATCACCGCATATTTTTGTTTGATTTTTTGATATAAGGTTATTATAATTGATATAGCAGAAAGTTAATAACAGGAACGATATCAAAATATGCCCGCACGACTCATCAATGAACCCATCGAAGTTATAGCTCATTTTGACGATAAGGGAATCCACCCTTTGCGGTTTAAGTGGCAGGAACGAGCGTACATAATATCTTACGTATCACATAACAATACAAAAAACAATGAGATATTTTTTCACACCAAAACTAAGGGTGATGATACTAAAACTGATTATGTGCTTGTTTTTAACACCAGGGACTTCACATGGGAATTAAGACTAATGCAGCGATATGAACCGGGTGATGACCTTGAAAATAATTACTAAATTAGTGCTTTACTTGATAGCAGATTGAACTTTTTCATTTTATTAAAAGTATATAACTTTAGAAGATACTCGCTTTTATGTTGAAGGAACGTTTGGTTCTGAGTCCATAGGTGAAGAAACTTCTATTTTATTAGCTGATATGATGCGGGAATGATGAAGCGATGGGAAATCCGCTGAGTGTTTTCGTGTCGAATACATTAAGATCAGAGACTTTGTTTTCTTTAATCCGGAAAAAGGGAATAAGGCTGGTGGTTTTAATGAGGATCCGAACCACGGATCCGGTCAATCGATTGATGTTATAAGCGCTGAATTTTTAAAGTTGTAAATCGGAACAGGTTGTATTGCAGTAATTTATTACCACTGTGCTATTAAGATTCACAGAGCGAAGCGAAAAGAGAATTGTTCTTTTAAATGCCCGAAAAATAAAGACTACTTTACGGTACTATCCCCAACCGTGATTTAGCAATAGATAACTGCGCCTTGAACGGTAAAAAGGACCTTGATTGACTTCACGTATTTTACCGTTTGAGGCGTTTGTTTTTTTAGCCCGTTTGCTTCGCACTCACAAAATAAATCCCATCCTTCTACTGATATTCACTCCATAAATTCATTCAATCTTTTCTTTTAGTTTGTTTTTTTAATACGTTCCTTTGCCTCTGTACTGTTATAGAGGAGCCTTGCCCTGTAGAGCTTTCTTCTGTCTTCGTGCTTTGCATCGGGTTGGGTGTGTGGATCGTGTGGTGAGATTAAAAAAAGGCAGCGTCAATGCAGTCGAACACAAAGGGAGCTTCACAGGCGGGAGCGGGAACAGATTCAAGGAATTACCAATAACTTTTTTTATCTTCCATATTCGCATCGGGCGGGGTGGGTGGCTGGCGTGGTGAGATCAGAAGAAAGCGGCACAGGGCACGGCGACGATGCACGGGATGTGCGAATGTTTTTGACTTATAGACCGGGGGTTGGGGAAATGGAGAGAAGCTAACGAGAGGCGGCGGGACTGCGGGCGGGTAGAGCGAGGGGACGGGTGTGGCAGATGGGAGAGCGGACAACCGAAGGGGTAGGGTTGTGAAGTGTTGGGGGCTACCTTATGTGCCGCCGAACGATCCAGAACGTAATTTCCCTGATTGAGCGCATCAATCCTGCCTGTTCGGGGGTGGCTTTACGTGCTTTAGATACGGAATGTGCTTAAAAGAAATTGAGCGTGCAGGCTTGTGAGCTACGCCTCTAACGGAAAAAATTCTTCCTTGCATTGCTTTCTTATTTTTCCGTTTGTGGCGTTTCGGCGGACCATGTAACGAAATATAGCACCACTGAATATTCCACGCTTTAAACAGTAAAACAATCTATGCGTGTCGGCTTTCGTTGTTTTACTGGCTTAAGGCGTA
>WJKD01000456.1 GCA_014729315.1 Promethearchaeota archaeon
GCCCTCTTCACATTCTCGTCAATAATTTTCAAAATCTCTAAATACATTTTTCGACTTCTATAATAAGGATCAATTATATCTTTTTCAACTGTCTCAGAATTAAATTCTTTTAGCGTGAACACTTTTTCTTTAAGGTTGGGTAAATTATCGTAAGTATCTTTGATTTCTTGAGAATGAGATTGCTCCATCGTAAGTATTAAGTCGTTTTGTTCTAGTATAGAATGATTTACAATTTTAGGTGAAAAATCTTTATGTATTATTCCCTTTTTATTGAGGTAATCTTGCGATTCAGGTTGCATATAATTAAACGCATTAAAAAAGCCCGCGCTATCAAAATCAATATCAGCATTGTATTGTTTAGCGTAAAATTTCGCCAGATATTTCGCAGCGGGACTTCTAGCGGTATTTCCCATGCATACAAATAATACTTTCTTAATATTCTTCATAAAATCACGAAAGTAAAAAATAATTATTTATAACCTATTAAATATCTTTGCGAAAAAATGAGAATGGGTTTTTGGATAGATTTCAAATTAATTCATTATGTTAAATCCAATGGAGATTTCAAAAAAAACACTCAATTTGTTATGTATAATGAGATTCTAATAAAATTCTTATCCGCCAAAACCATTCAGAAATTAAAATAAAAAAGAAAAATATCTGGATAATTCTTGTTTCAGAATTTAGGGCTCCCATTTAATTTCCATCAATAATTCTTTATCTGAGACTTTTTCTGTATTGATATTGACTCGGAGTATTTTAAAAAGCTCAAAAAGACCCTTAAATTCACCTTCTACTATGTCAGGGTAATTAGGAAATTCATTAATTACTCGTACTTTCAAATGTCCTTCTTTTGATTCAATCACATGATATTCGGGGCTTAACCCTTTCGATGTTAACTTCGCAACCTCGTTCATTTTTTTTATTACATCAATGGGATTTTTAGCATCATCTAGAAGAGGGGTGTTAGCTTTTATAGTAGGGTAAATTCTCTTAGCCATTGCTTCTCTCGCTTGAGGGGAAACTTTAGGAATATATTTATTTATTTCTGCTCGAGGTAGCCAATCACCAGGTTTTATAGTTTTAATATCAAACGAAAGTTCTTTGGCAGCCTCTTCAGCTACTTCTGGATTGTACTCTGTTAAGAGTTGATCAATCATCTGGAAATATAATCCTTTTACTTGATCTTCTTTAACCATTTTTTTTACCTTATCTTGTTAATATTTTGTATAAATAAATCTTTTGAAAACATATTGAACTTAATATTTAAAGCAAATATTTTCAAAAATGTTATATTTAAACTTTCGGTTTTATTTTCCAATGAATAAGTACAATTTATACTTATATTTTGAAATACGTTATTTCCTGGAAATATTTCGCATCAATTATATATCACTATACTGCTCACGAAATAATTTATCCGTCATAATTTTTAAATCCAAAAGTGATTTTTAGAAAAAATATAAATATTTTTAGTTTAATAGTATTTTTAATGAATACGATTGTGATAAATGACACTACAATCGAAATACTCGTAAATAAGATTATTGAATCCACTAGTGATGCTATCGTAATTCCAACAAACTCACGACTTTTGCCGAGCGGGGTGGTTAGATGTGAAGTGTTGAAATCTGCTGGGGCACAAGTACAACTCGAATGTAACCGGATTATAAATAAAATTGGTGTAATAAGTACCGGATCTGCGGTGATAACGTCTGCTGGGGAGCTCAAATCAAAACACATAATCCACGTCCTTGGACCGAATATGGGTCAAGGAAAGGAAGGAAAAAAACTAATGCTTGCTACTTGGAATTCGCTACGCTTAGCTGATAAAAGAAATTTAGAATCAATAGCATTTAGTCCCATCTCAATGGATCATGTTGGCTTTAGTCCAAAAATTAGTGCCGAGTTTATGCTTCCTACTATAAAAAAATATATTACGGAAAAACCACGCACATCTTTAAAGAAAGTAGAGCTCTATTTACCAAACTTACCCGAATATAAAGAATTTGAAAGAGTTCTTGATAAGATGAAGGAAAATTAATCCCACATCGTTTAAATCCAATATTAATTTTATTTTCACTTAGATGTTAACTAACGTAAATTTTAATCTGCTTATTCAAATTTATTTTATCTTATAATCCATTAACCACTTCGCTAAAATAATGTAAATATCTATATATAAAAAATATTTATAAAATTAAGAGCTAATTTTACCAAATCTAAATAGATTTAAGATAAGAGAAACCTTATTCAGAAATTAGCATTTAACCAAAAATTTAAACAAAGATTATAGTGATTCAACGTGGAAATTGCTATTGAAACAAAAGACCTGAAAAAGAATTATGGTAAAATAAACGCTGTCAACGGAATCAATTTAGAAATTCCTCAAGGATCTCTATTTGGATTTCTGGGACCAAATGGTGCGGGAAAAACCACGACTATATCGATGCTCTCCACTATACTTCCTCCTTCAAGTGGTTCAGCCAAAATATTAGGGTACGATATTGAAAAAGACGATTCAAAAATTAAAGAGCATATTGGAGTTTGTCCTCAAGAGCTGGTTATATATGATCGGTTAACGGCAAAAGAAAATATTCAGCTAATCGCACAAATGCACAAAATGAATAGGTCTGATTATAAAGAGAGAACAGACGATTTACTTGGAAGAATGGGACTTTTAGAACGAGCAAACGACAAGATAAAGAAATTTTCCGGAGGAATGAAACGAAGAGTAAATCTTTTAATGGCTGTTATCCACGAACCCGAAGTTCTTTTTTTAGACGAACCAACTGCCGGGTTAGATCCACAGTCAAGAAGGACTGTATACGACTTTATCAAAGATTTTCAGAAAAATAACTGTACAATAATTCTAACAACTCATAATATGGAAGAGGCAGACGATCTCTCTGACGAACTTGTAATTATTGACAATGGGAATATAATTGCTCAAGGTACTCCCGCAGAATTAAAAGGAAGATTAGGAGAGGGTGACATTATCGAATTTAAAGTTGAAGAAAATGTTAGAAGTGAAAGAGATCAAATAGTCTCCAAAATTAAAAAGTTAGATTTTGTAAAATGGGCTAAAAAGGTTGGAAAAAGTCGAATTATCTTAAATGGTTTAGACGCTCTAAGGAAAATTTCCGAAATTATGGAAGCAGTAGAGGTTCAGATGCTTGATATTTCAATTAGGAAAAATACGCTTGAGGATGTATTTATTGATCTGACAGGGAGGAGGTTAAGAGATTAATGAATTTCTCGAAGAAACTGAAATCAAAATTACCTATTCGGCTTTGGTATTTGACAATTAAAAACATAAAGACAATGTTCCGAGACAAAATTCAATTAATTTGGATTTTCGGGTATCCTCTTGCTTTTATTAGTATTTTCTTTTTAGCGTTTGGATCCGTAAGTTCCAGGGAGGTATACAATATTGTAATTATAAATAATGATATTGAAGGTGTTTTGAATCCAGAGGGTTCTGCTCAAGCAAATGCTTCGCTACTTTTGGAAGATATCCTTGAATCTGACGATTTAGAGGAATTTGTCAAGGTGGTGGGTGACGAAGATGATTATGATTACGATGAAGCATACGAATTAATTCAAACAAACGAAATAGATGCTATAGTCGAAATAGACGACATGTTCAGCGAATCAATTTACTATTTGCAGCAAGCACCAGAAGTAGAAGTTACGTGTGTACCAGACGAAGTTACGGAAGGTGTAATGGACACGCTTATTAGCCAAGTCGTAGATAAGATCAGCATGAAGATATATAATGTCACCTCTGCGGATATAGATACAGATCAGATTATTGATTCCAAAGAATTGGCTGCTTTTGATTATATCGTCCCTGGATTTATAATTGCCAGTGTTCTTGTGTGCATTTCACAGATCTCTGCCCATTTTGCTGAAGAGAAGGAGAATCAAACTATTCAACGCCTTATTACAACGCCAGCTTCTAAAAGAGATATTGTCTTATCTGGTATGCTGGCTCAGCTTTTTGTTGCGGCGATCCAAGTTATTCTCATGTTATTTATATCAATCGTTTTTTTCGATGCTTACGTGCATCCTGACGCCAATTTATTCTTACTCTTTTCGATTTCTTTGCTCTTCGCGTTTACAGCTCTAGGATTTGGATTATTACTTGCATCGTTCGTCAAGACTGCGGGTTCAGCGGGAGGTTTAGCCTGGTTAATAATCCTTCCTCTTCAATTCTTGGGAGGAGTTTATTTCCCATTTGACAATCCAATTATGAATTTTATCCCAACTTACTACGCTTCACATGCCATGGAAATTATAATGCTCAATGGACAATCCTCTTGGTCTGCTATCGGGATAGATATCCTTGTCTTGACTGGGTTTGGTGTAGGATTGACATTACTAGGGATTATTCTCTTTGAGAGGAGTAGCTCAATATATTAATATTGAAAATTTTTTTTTAAAATTAAATTTTTAATATATTATTTTTTTAATATCTTAATAAGAATATAACATAAGATTAATTATCATTTTATTATAGTTGATGAGTCCTTGAAAAATTTAGACGATGTTGATATAGAAA
>WJKD01000457.1 GCA_014729315.1 Promethearchaeota archaeon
AGAACAATCAGAGAGCCTAGAATTTATTTAGTAACTGGTAAGAGTTCCCTAAAACAATCTGGATATTTAGAGATCATTAAATCTAATCTATCGGAAGCCAATATTTTTGTGGAAGTATACGATAAAGCGGGTAAAGAACCCACAACCAATATCTTAAATAAAGGTAAAGAAGAATTTCTTGAAAAGGGATGTGATCTTATCGTGGGAGTAGGAGGAGGTAGTGTTATGGATACTGCAAAAGGAATAGCCGGGTTAGCCTCTAATGGTGGGATTGTTGAGGATTATCACGCAGGAAGAGAATTTATTAACCCACCGGTACCGTTTATTTTAATCCCAACAACAGCCGGAACTGGATCGGAAGTTACTAATAATGCGGTAATTAAAGACGCAGAAAAGGGAATCAAAAAAAGTATACGTGGTCTATATGCTACTGTTGCGCTTTTAGATCCCGAAATTACGCTTTCTTTGCCCAAAACATTTACTGCTTATCCGGGAGCAGATGCCTTAGTTCAAGCAATTGAATCGCTAGTTTCTAAAGCCTCTAATTATATTTCCGATTTATTTGCGAAAGAATCTATTAAACTTCTTGGAAAATCCTTACCTAAGGTATATGATGACTTGGATAACGTGGTATTAAGGGAAAAAATGATGTTGGGAAGTTTACTCGGAGCTATATCTTTCGCTAACGGGAAATTAGGCGCAGTTCACGGCTTCGCTCACCCTATAGGAGTAAAACATAATGTTCCACACGGGTTAATTTGTGGATTACTTTTACCTTATGTTATGGAATATAACATAGCTCTTGAGTCCGTGGTAGATAAGTACGCGTGGATTGCCGAGCTATTCCGTTTTCAAAAAATTCTTACCAATTACGGAGAAAGTTCGTCGAAATTACCAAAAGAAAAAAAGGAAAAGGCAAAATGGGTAATACAAAAAATTAAGGATATTTTCACATATATAGATATTCCAATGCATCTAACCGAAATTGGTATCGAAGAAGAGCACTTAGATGCAATCGTAATCGAGACCAAAGGAAGTTCTTTAGATAATAATCCTCGAGATACGGACAAGGAATCGTTAAAAAATATTCTCTTAAACGCCTTGTAAAACCTGTTGTCAAAACCTTATAGATTTATTTTTATATATTTTTAACCTTTTATGATAAGATTTATTATTAAACCGAAATACTATTATTTTAAATATAACATATATCTTGAGTGTGAAATAATGCGTCAGTGTAGAGAATCTGATTTTGAATATCGGAATGGAGATAGTGGGGTCAAATACTTAATGCGAGGCCCTAGTATCGATTGGGGCGTTATTCGACTAAAGCCCGGCGAATATATGGGAAGTAAATCGCATGGTCATAACGAGATAGACGAAACATTCTATTTTGTTGAAGGTAATGGAGGGGTTATGATTATTGACGATAATGAATATAAAGCACCACAAGGAAGCGTATTTTTAGTTGAACAAAAAGAAATGCATAACATCCGAAATGATTCGAACGAACCGATTAAAATTGTCTTTATTAAAGGCGAATATAAACCTGACGATAAAATTGAATAACATATAATTTTAAAAATATTGGACGAGATGTGAGTTATGCCAAAAAAAAAGAAAAATACTAAAAGAGGAAAACATGGGGGTCCCAATCCTAACGAAATTGTACCATCGAGAATAAAGATGCCGAATAGGAGAATTGGAGAAATGTTTGCAAGAGTTGTTGAAATCTATGGAAACGATAGGATGGAAGTATTTGCTGAGGATAGCAAGCATTATATCGGACGAATAAGAGGAAAAATTAAAAAAAGAGTGTGGATTCGAAAGGGAGACTTAGTTATTGTTAATCCGTGGGAGTTTGAAACAGAAACCAAGGATAAGATGGGAAAGTGCGAAATCACTTGGAGATACACCAAAAGCGAAATATCGTGGCTTAATCGTAACAATAAAATACCTCAAATTCTAGATATTAATAATATTCCAGTATAAAAGAACCTCTATATTTGTAAATAATACATTTTTCCTTTCTAAAAATTAGGACCAATTTTTACGAAAAAAATCGGTTTCCTTTAAAAAGCAAAATTTTTTAATTTATCATGGTCTATATTAATATGTTTACTATTTTTCCAAATTTAATAATTAAAAAATCTTAAATCAAATAAGGAAGAGATGATGATTAGTGTCCGAGCAGCACGAAGATTTAAAGGAAGAAAATGAGAGCGCTATTGAAGTGGATAATGGAAGTGTCTCAGAAGCCGAAGAAGAAAAAGAAGATTTAACTACTTTATTTGCTGTACGAACCACGATTAATCAAGAAAGTAATATTTTAAAACAAATTTTCTATCGATTTCGTATATTAGACATAATCCCAGATATAAAAGCCATGCTTGTCAGTCCATTACTTCCAGGATATATTTTTATTGAAGCCTCTCAAAAAAGAGATGTCCAGATTGCAATACAAGGAATTCCTCACATCAAGGGTCGAATTGTCGGGCAAATAAAGCTGGAAGAAATTAAGCATGTTCTTGTTCCGCGCTCAGTTACGGAATTCCTCGAAGAGGGTGACACTGTGGAAATTATTTCAGGTGTATTTGAAGGCTCGAGAGCTTTGGTTATGAGAATGCCCCACGACAGCTCAAGTAGCGAGGAAGTTGTGGTACGATTGTTGCAAGAAGAAACTCCTATTACCATCAAGATTCATGGAGACTACTTGAAACTCGTTGAAAAGAAGAAGAAAGAAGAAAAGAAAGAACCAATTCCGGAAATTAAAGTCACAATGCCCGAAGAGATTACTACAGACTTAGACAAGATGATGAGTTTTGATGACGATTTTGAGACAGAGTTCGAGGAGGAAATCGCAGAAGACTATAAAAGCGAAGATATCTCTGAATATTACAGCGAAGAAGAGGAAGAAGAAGAAGATGAATGGGCAAAATTTGACGGTTTTTAGATTCTTTTTTTCTATTATTAAAATTAATGCAAGAATTTTGCTAGTGGAATAATTATCTCACGCTATATCTAGATGTAGAATTGAATGTTTAATTTGCTTATTTATAGTCTCCATTAATTAATCAAAAAATAGAACTCATTTTACTGGAAAAATGAATGATAGTCTATTTTTAATATTCAAGATCTCAACTTAAGTTCCGCGAGAAATTCTTGAAATGGAAATTTTCAATTCTTTCATGTTTTAATAGTTAGACTTCTATGTGTAGATAAATAAATTCCCCATTTAAAATATAACAAAGATTTTTGAAGGTGTTTTATTATTAAATATCCATAAAAAAGGAATTAAACTTAAACTTCATCAAGCAATACCATAAGCGCAAAAACGATATTTATCGAAAAATCTGACATTAAATTAATCGCCAAAGGTAACCATATGATAAAAAATATTTTTGTTATGAAAGCTACGACCGGGGAACTTATTTTCTATAAAACTTACGAAGATTTTTTCGATATTAAACTTACAAGTAGTTTCTTGGGTGCAATCTTTTCCTTTGTAAAGGAAACTCTTAAAACCGAAAAATTATCTGAAATTGAAGTAGGACCGTTTCGATTTATTTTTGAGATAGAGAACATAAATTCTGAAAATTTAAAATCTGAAGAACTAATGTTTGCGCTGTTTGCCGACAGAACGGATAATTTAGTGGAATTGAGAAACCAGCTAAAAGAAGTGAAAAAACAATTTTTAGATAAATTTCATGTTGATTCACTAACAAAATTTGACGGCGAGATCAGTAAATTTCAGAATTTCGAAGACAATATTGACAACATTATGGAACAAAGTAAACAACTTGTTTCTCAAGAGATTCAAAAGGATCTCTTAAAAATTATTAACGAACTCCATACTTTTTCCTCTTTCGTAATCTCTTCGGCGCTTTTAACTCAAACTGGTCGAGTAATCGTTTCGTATCTCAATCCTAGTGTTTTGAGCGAGATTATAAAGCTACTTGAAGCAAGATTTATTATAGGAAATAATAAAATTAATGAGCTGATTACTCTTGAAAGTTTCGGAATTCTCAGTTTGGTAGGTATAGACTCTTTTATCTCAGTAATCCAATTTAAAAGCTATTGTCCGTTTGAAACGGCTTTGATAATCTCAAAAAAATTTTCTAATCGATTGCGTAAATTAATTTTTTAAAAGGTATAGATAGACTAGCGGTTTAGATCATTTTATCTTATCTTTTGGAAAAGAAAATGTCTTTTTTCTACATACCTTTTACCTCAAAACCTCAACAAATTTATAAACTATCGCTTAATTTTTTTAAAATAAGAAAAGACTTATGTATAAATTAAAAAAAATTCAAAAGTAAATTCATATTTTCCTTAATAT
>WJKD01000458.1 GCA_014729315.1 Promethearchaeota archaeon
ATACGTATTAATAAACTACCCGTTCAATTTTAATTCTATTTTTTCATACGAAAAAAATACCTTAATCTTCCATAAGATTTATACTTTAGAGTAGATTACAATATAAATAAATATAAAAAGATGTATTTTATATATCTTTTATAAAAATATATCGATAACAATCACTCTGAGATTCGAGTGTTTCATATTAGATAAAACAATTATCAACTATCGAAAATATTAGAAAAGTCTGATAAAATTATTCACCTACAAATAATAAAAAAAGATATCACAAATTAAAAAATGGATTGATAAACGATTATGGTTGAGCCGAAAAGTTCCAAAATCGATAAATACATAAGAAAGAATTACATGAAAATAATTCTCGCAGGAGACGGTGCTGTCGGGAAAACTACTATGGGAAAACGATTAGCTGGGAATTTAGGCACAGAAAATAACATCAAAATGACCCCCGGAGTTGAATTTCACAGCCTAGTAATTGATAGCTACGAACCAATTAAAATTCAATTGTGGGACCTTGGAGGGCAAAAACAATTTAGGGAGCTTCAAGACGACTTTTTTGACAAAGCTACTATCGTCATACTTATGTTTTCCGTAGATAGATATCATACTTTTATGAACCTTGAATCATGGCTGGATTTAATTCCCTCCAATCTATTAGACAAAATATACTTAATCGCGAATAAAATAGATTCTGATAACCGCACAGTTCCCAGAAAAAAGGCATTACAGTTTGCTAACTTGCATAACATGACATATTATGAAATTTCGGCAATTACGGGCAGAGGCTTTGAGGAATTTCAAGAAGACTTGCTCAATACTATCGAATATCTGTATGTGGTTCAGACAGAAAACGATTAAATATCCGTCTGTTATTAATTTAAAAAAGCTTATAAAAACAGACTAATCTCACTCAGACCTATTTTTACTAGCACAATAAATTACGCATTTTCTGCTCACTTTATCAAATGTAGAATATCTAAAAGAAGAAGACTCATCTTTATATCGTACTATGTAGCCTCTATAAATTAAGTAGATAACCATTAAAAGATGTTGAAAAATGTTAAAAGATGCGATTAGTTAGATTTTGCATGCTTTTGTCGGTGTTTTTTCAAAATAGTGTCTTTTAAGTGATTCTATGCGGGGAAAATGTTATCAGAAAGATATTAATTGCTCAAAGACTCGCTAACACATTTAAGTTTGGTATAAACCCTAAAATGACACATGAATTGGAATTTCACTCAGTATAGATTAGAAACTCGCTCAAATACGATTTACAGATTTGGGATCTAGACGGATAGACCAATTCCGCTTTTTCCAAGACTTTATGTTTAATGACGCATCGCTCATTATTCTTATCTATTTTGTCAAATAGTATCATTTTTTTCAAATCTCTCGTCTTGGGTTTCGATGTTTCCTAAAATTCAGAAGTTGTTACACGACTTTATTTTTTAGCAAATAGAATCGATATCGAGAATAGAGCGTTAACAACCAAAAAGTGCGCAAAATTTACGGAAAAAAAAAATATGAAATATTTTAAAATCTCTGCTTTAACAAGCAAGGGATTTGACGAGTTCGAAAAAGATTTGATCAGAACCATCGAATTGTATATTATGGTTTCGTAGAAAAGGGATTATTTCGTTAGAAAAAGAGTTCGCAAAGTGAAAAATGATCTCGTAAACTTATTTTAAGCAGTAGAATTTTATTAATTTTGAAAAGTTATGATGTAATTTTCGCTTCTTTTATACAAAGAGGTCAAGCAAGTGGAGATCATACTTTCTTAGAATTTTGTCATACTCGAATTTATCGAAATCCTTAACCGATTTATCATATTGGATTATGAGATAATCATATTATCGACTATAATCAAATACTTTAAATATTTAGCATTCAATTTGTATTATAAGAAAACTAAACTCAACACAATTGATTAAAAATGAAAATTGAAAAGAAAGAGAAGAAAACCAGCGCAGCGTGTAAATGCGGCGGTGGATGCGTAAGCTCCTCGTGCAAGTGCGGTGGCGGCTGCATTTGTAAGTGTGGCGGCGGATGTTAAACCGATTAACTTTAACTTTAAATTTTTAACTCTATTTTTATTTTATCTTTATCTTCTACTTTTACATTATTATCTCAACTTTTTTATGCATAGTGGCGTACCTTTATACTATGAATCTACGCAATATGCCCTACATTCCAAACCATATCTCTTTCAGGCGATATAGAGAGATTGATGTATATGATTTAAAAAACAACGAATCGTTCTTAATTGACGAGGAAGCTTTTTCCCTGTTAAAATCAATCGACGGAGATACAAGCTACGCACAAATCTTACAGAAATATCCGGAGAGTAAAAAGGAGGAAATTAAAGATGCTCTACAACAGTTTATCGATTTAGGTATTGTCGATAATAAGTCAGATGCTCAAAAACTTTCGCTATCAAAAAAAACCGAATATTCATCACCGAAGCTCCCCAATAAAAATCCGTTTTCCAAACCATATCTTCAAAACATCATGATAAATATTACCGAACGCTGTAATCTCTCTTGTAAACATTGCTATATTACAGATAAAAACACGTTGGATATGCCTTTGGAAAGATTAAAAGCTTTGATTAAAGATTTTTACAAATTGCAGGGAATTCGTTTGATTCTCACAGGAGGAGAACCTTTTCTTTATTCCGAATTGAAAGCTCTATTAGAATTTCTAAAAAAGTTCCCTCTTCAAAAAGTTATGCTCTCAAACGGCGTTCTAATTGGAAAGGATCAACGCATTCTCGATCTATTGAGAGATAATTATTTCGAAGTATTTGTAAGTATAGACGGGCTTGAAGCGTCTCACAACGATTTTAGAGATGCGAACTGCTTCCATGACGCGATTAATGGTATTAAAACCTTACTCGACAACCATATCGCCGTTTCTATTAACACTATGGTTCATAAACAAAATTTGCACGAATTTATTGAGCTATATGAATTAATTAGCTCTTTGGGAGAAATACGGAACTGGTCGATCGATATCCCTACATTTGACGACCAAACGCCGAAAGAAATCATTGATAGATACGCAATAACTCCGAAAGAGGGTGGTAGGATATTAAAAAATTACGGCTGGGGCGTAGTGTTTGAATCCGGCGGGGTAATATCGGGAAGCGAAGAATCTGTGGAATACGCGTGCGGACCCCATTTAATAGCGATTGATGTGTTAGGAAATATCACTAAGTGCGGATTTTTTTCGGAGCAAAACATCGGAAAAGTGTTTGAGATTGGGTTGAAAAAAGGATGGAAATTGATTCAGAAAGAATTAAATTGGACTCTGGATGAGTTAGAATGCAACAAAATAAATTGCGAGTTTATGAACGATTGTCGGGGAGGGTGCCGTTATCGTGCTCTAAAGAATTCAGGAAGCGTATACGGCGTTGATTCGTTTAAATGTTATCAGTTTGGAAAAATGAGCGAAGAGTAATTTTTTTCTCAATCATGTTTCTTATGTAAAATAATTATCATTTCCTAAGCATATTGACTTTACAGACATGTCTGAAAAATTTAGAAGGAATAAAATCAAAAAAAAAGAAATTAATGTATAAAAATTGCAATGGTTTAGAGGTTTTCCCCGCAAGATGGACAGAATTTTGCATCTTCGTGCACGAGAGAATCGCATTTCGGCCACTTGGACACGTATGTGCCGACCTTTTCGTTGAAAACCATTTGTTTTCCACAATGGGAACAATATTTCTCCGAAAGATACATAGGCTCTCCACAATTATTACAGATTTTTGTAGAATCAATGAAAGGAAGGTCCATCTCATCCTTACGTTTGTCGATTTTCTTCTTTTCGATCACTCGATTAATAAAGAATCCCAGAAATCCTGCGAGCACGAATGGGACAACAACATAGGCTAACAAAATTCCTGTTTCAAGAGTAATTAATTCTGTAGTAGTCACTATCGAGATTAACACAGTTACTAAGAATACAATAGTTTTATATCCGAGACGCGTGATAAGACGAGAGCCATTTTGATCCTTAAGATAAAGTAACAAACTCTCCGAGGCGCCTTGTTCTTTCTGCGTTTTAATATTTGTTATGGTTTTTTGCAATTGAATAAGCGTACTAATTGCTACTAACACGAGAGATGTAAAAAAAACTGCGATTACGGAAAGGTAAAGCCGTGGAATTTGAACTGCTCCAAAATCAAATGTGGATTCAATAAGATAATAGCGGAACCAGTCAATCATGTATCCTATCATTAATAGTGTAATAATGTTAACCAACATGAAGCCTATCTGAATTGCTTCAAGTAAAACATTTTTGAAAGCGAGTTTTTCTTGATAGATATTATTAGTTATATCTCTGCTCATTAAAACCATATAACCTAACACTGCGATTAAAAGACTTGTGCCAATCATCATCAAAGCGACTTCGGGTGCCCAAAATGCGAGTAAAAGTCCTATTCCGAACACAGCGATGTTAACACCCACAATACCCATATATGCTATCATGAATGGGAGCAGTTTTTTCTCGCTTTCTTGCGAACTCACTCGAATTTGCGATTCCTCTTTACTCTGCTCTTTAATCTCATCTAAATCCTCTGTTTCTATAGATTTAGCTGATTTTTGCTTTAATTCCTTGTAAACTAATTCCTTACGAATCTTTTCATGACTGGTATTCTTCAATGTAATATATCCAAACGCAACCATAAAACCAACGCATGCGGAAATGATACCTATTAAGAAAAGTTGAGCCAGTTCGGCTTCGAAAGAGGGTAATTCTGGATAGAATTCGATCTCTCTTTCTTCTGTAAACTCAATTTCGTTACCAAAAACATCAACAACAATCACTTGATAATATAATGTCCGAAGATCTCCCGGTAAATCGTCGAGCGTTCCCGTATAGGTTGGGCTATTCGCTTCGAGTTCTAATTCGTCCCACGAATCGTCATCGTTAAAAGAATATTTTAAGTAAACTTTAGAGACATATTCGTTATCACTCGTTATTTCAATTTCAAAGTCATAATCTTTTCCCGATGAGTACCTGTCTTTCTCTTTAAATAATCCTTCGCTGTCCCATCTAAACATAGGCATATCATACGAGAAATATAATCCGTCTGCGTCCAAATCCTCAACATTCCCTGCCATATCAACCGTCTTTACATAATATTGAACCAAAGATGTTTCTTGGTCTCCCGGTATGGTACCTTCGTAATAGTCATCACCAACGGGAGTCATTGGAATAGTTATTAAGGGACCATTATCCTTTTTATATATTAAATCAATCGTAAAACTTACCTCGTCTTCGGCTTTTACTCTAATCTTTACATTTTGACGGGGAATGGGATCTATTGTCCAATTATTTGACCTTTCAGTTATAGAGGGTGCGCTATAATCAACATATATCCATCCTGATTTAAATTCTTCGTTACTTGCTTGATCTTTTAGTTTTAAATTAAACGAATAGTTCCCATCGTTAAGAAAATCACCTAAATCGTTCTTACCATCGAAGATAATTTCATCTGCCTCTTCCGCGATGACATTTTTCCTAATTATTCTCTGAAGAGAACTGTTTCTGGTGAAATAAACCTCTGTATCGCTTCCATCGGACAAAACCCGTGCATAAAATATATCTGACTGATAAGAGGTGACGAATGAATTGTTTAGAAACGATATTGTTGATGCATCGCTCCAGGACTCACCATTATCACTCGAAATTAATTCTTTATATTTTGGAACTAATCCAGAGTAAAAATCACTAATAAAAATTGCATGAATTATTCCCGAAGATATCCCATTTTGTTGAGTTATGAATAGCTGTGGTTTGCTATACTGACTTAATTCATAAAATACACCCATTGGAATATTTGGCTTATATACATCATCTTTCCATCCCGCACCAGAACTCAGGTTTAATGTTGCGAACGTAAAATTAGCAAGTAACAAGGTATTGTTTCTAGTTGGAAGTACAACATGAATTAAATTATTAGCTCGGTCATAGACTATATCTGGACAGATGTATAAATCGTTCTCTACATACCATGTCTTTGACTCTTTCCAGGTAAATCCAAGATCGTCAGATCGCACGACGCTATATTTAGGTACGGTTGAGTAATATACTGAAAAAAGGGTTCCATTGTCGGTAAATGCGAAACTTACATCTTCTTGTACATCAGATCCGAACAAGGAATTATCCGATAAATCTATTGGATCTTGAAATGTGGCTCCTTGATCATAACTTCGATAAAGAAATTTCTGATTTTGCAACCCAATATAAACACAGACTATATCTTCCCACGCAGATCCATCAAATGCTTGTATATATCCAGTAGTTTCGTATACTATAGTTGGAGCTGACCAGGTCGTACCTCGATTCTCCGATTTTGTAAGATATATAATATTCCTTCCAGACTCTATCGTATTATAGAGCAAATATAATGTTCCTGATGTCGAAATGAAAATCCGCGGATCAAGGTCTTCCCACACATTATCTGTTAATACTTTCTCGCCACTAAGAGTTGCATTTTGATTATGGACTTCTAAAATAAGATCGCACGACTCCGAAGAGCTTATATTCCAGGGGATATTGGAAATCGTTAAATTGGTATGAAGAGGATTAAAATAATAACGATTTTGGAAGTAGGTGTTGAATTCTGGCTCCTCATTATCGATTTTGATAATCACATATCGAGAAGGTTCTAAAATATTTGTACCATTTTGTGCCGTCAATTCTGCCTTTACAGTAAAATCTTCCATTGGGATCTCTTTATTGAAACTTCCGTCCCAGTATATCTGCTCCATATCTAATTCGTTAAAAGAATCTTTAAGTTCCCAGAAGGTATTATTCTGGAAGTGGATGTTTTTATAAATTTCATATTTTTCAAGGATTTGATCTGCATAGGTAAAATGATGAAATTTTCCATCGAAAGCGTAATTTAAATTTATCATTTCATCTATTTGAGAAGCTAATGGTTCGCTATATCCCAATGACATTGAATTCCAAGTTCCAATCAGCGTATAATTAAATAGTTCACTTCTTTTTCCATAAGCTCCATGATTATAAATAACACTAAATTGACTATAATCTTCGTTATAATATAAATCGTAGTTACCCTCATAATCCACTATAATATCGTCAATTGATGCGTCAAACGAATACGGATTTTCTGATTCGTTGTACATATAACCTCTTAAGATGGCGTTCTCATCCCCTTCGACCCAGGTGAGCCAATAATCTCCCGAAGTTCTATTAACGATTATTTTAGGTTTTTTACATTTTAAACCACTCTCACCAGAAGACGTAACATTAGAGGGGTCGCTCCAAGATGTACCGTTATCGTGACTTTGAAAAAAAACTAATGGCGTATAACTTGAAGATTCTGATTCAGAAATAGCAATAAGGGTTCCATTTTTAAGAATCGCAAGTTCTATAGTTGGTAAATCCTCTTCACCGGGATCCATTTGAAAACCGATATCAGTTAAATTTCCAACTACATTATTGATCTTCCAAGTAGTTCCATTGTCTGTAGAACCAAGATATTCTATTTGTGAATAATTAACTAAACTGAGCGTTCCAACAACCCCACTAACCGAATCTACTGCAATATTTGAACCAAATAAATAAAATAGAAATTCCATAATATTTGTTCCTTCCCCTCTGAAATTTTTAATAGTTTTAGAGCTCCAAGAATTTCCCTTATCCTTACTGGTGGAGAAATATAACCTACAATCAGTTGCGTTATTTGGATCAAACGAAGTATGTACCATGTACCATTTATCACTTCCATGTGGGCTCTCAACATCAACATTGAACTCATAGTGAGTGGTTCGGGTTAAAGTCTTTATCGCATCCTTTACTATAAAAGTGTAATTTCCGTTCTTGTTAGCCATAAAGGTAAAAAAGACTCCGTCGTTTTCTCCCGGAGAGGATTTGGGAGAGATATAATAAGTGGAAGGCTTTAGCTCCTGAATCAATTGGAGAGCAGTATCTGAACTTTTTATCGCATTCAGATCTATTTCCTCTTCAAAAGAATTTGGCTTATTATTCTTAAAATTAACGGAATTTACTAGAAAAGCGAAAATTATCCCGTTTAAAAGTATTAAAAGAAAAATTTTTGATTTTTTCATTTTTAATTAGGAATATTCTTTAGATTAAAATATATATTTTATGAAATTACAATCTCTTATAAATGAGGACTATACTGAATCAATTTTTATATCCGACTTTTTGATTAACTAGATTGAATTATTCGATTTTTAATTACCCGAATCACCTTTTAAACTTTCAGGTTCTAAAATTATTTAAATATGTCATTTAGAAAAAGTATACAGAATTGAAAGTTTCATAGATGTGATATAATGAAAAACAGTAAGTAAAAAAAGAAGGAAAGATTTGATTATATTTTCTAATTTTTTATAGTCTTTAAAGAATTAAAGGTTCTCACCACAAGATGGACAGAATTTTGCATCCTCGTGTACTAGAGAATCGCATTTTGGACACTTGGACACGTATGTGCCGACCTTTTCGTTGAAGACTATTTGTTTTCCACAGTGAGAACAATATTTCTCCGAAAGATACGTAGGTTCTCCGCAATTATTACAGATTTTTGTAGAATCCATGAAAGGAAGGTCCATCTCATCCTTTCGTTTGTCGATTTTCTTCTTTTCGATCACTCGATTAATAAAGAAACCCAGAAATCCTGCGAGCACGAAAGGTATAACAACATAGGCTAACAAAATTCCTGTTTCAAGGGTAATTAATTCTGTAGTAGTCACTATCGAGATTAACACAGTTACTAAGAATACAATAGTTTTATATCCGAGACGCGTAATCAGACGAGATCCGTTTTGATCCTTAAGATAAAGCAACAAACTCTCCGAGGCACCCTGATCTTTCTGCGTTTTTATGTTTTTTATGGTTTTTTGCAGTTGAATAAGCGTTGTTATTGCTACTAACACGAGAGACGTAAAGAAGACCGCGATCACGGAAAGATAAAGCCGTGGAATTTGAACCGCTCCAAAATCAAACGTGGATTCGATGAGATAATAGCGGAACCAGTCAATCATGTATCCAACCATCAGTAAAGCAATAATGGTAACCAACATGAATCCAATTTGAATCGCTTCGAGTAAGACATTTTTGAAGGCGAGCTTCTCTTGATAAATATTATTCGTAATATCTCTGCTCATCAAGACCATATATCCTAGCACTGCGATTAAAAGACTCGTACCAATCATCATGAGTGAGACTTCGTGAACCCAAAATGCGAATATGAGTCCTATCACGAACACAGCGATGTTAACTCCAACGATACTCAGATATGCAATCATGAATGGTAATAATTTTTTCTCACTCTCTTGCAAAGCAACTCGTTTACGGGACTCCTCTTTTCTCTGCTCTTTAATTTCCTCCAAATTCTCCTTATCTATAGATTTAGCTGATTTTTCCTTTAACTCTTTGTATACTAATTCCTTTCTGAGCTTCTGGTGACTATTGTTTTTCAGTTTAATGTAACCAAACGCAACGATAAAACCAACGACCGCAGACGTGATACCTATTAATATAAGTTGAGCTGGTTCGGCTTCGAAAGTAGGCAATTCGGGATAAAATTCGATCTCCCTCTCTTCCGTAAACTCAATTTCGTTACCAAAAATATCTATAATTATTACCTTGAAATATAGCGTCCGAAGATCCCCCGGTAAATCGTCGAGCGTTCCCGTATAAGTAGGACTATTTGCCTCGAGTTCCAATTCGTCCCAGGAATCGTCATCGTTGAACGCATATTTTACGTAAACTTTAGCAACATATTCGTTATCGTTCGTTATATCTATTTCAAAATCGTAATCTTCCCCAGAAGAGTATCGATCGCTCTCTTTGAATAGACCTTCACCTTCCCATCTTATATTAGGCATATCGTAGGAGAAATAAAGCCCGTCTACATCGACAGTTTCGACATTTCCTGCCAAATCTATAGCCTTAATATAATATTGAACTATTGAAGTTTGACCATCACCCAAGATTACGGCGTAATAATCTCCGCTTCCTGCGTCTGTCATGTCAATATAATTTAGGACACCATTGTCCTTTTTATATATCAATTGAAGCGTAAAATCTAAATCGTCTTCGGCGTGCAGAGATATTTTTACATCTTGACGAGGGATTGGATCGATTGTGTAGTTAGTTCTATGATTTGTTAAGCTAGGAAGATTATAATCTGCGTAAATCCACCCAGTTTCGTTCACTGAATTCCCCGCATAGTCTCTTAATGTAATTTGGTAATCGTATCTGCCCCCGTCAATGTAATCACCAAAATCATCAACACCGTCGTACTTAATTTCGGTGGTGCTCGATGAGGATAAAGATTCTTGCATTCGGCGAACGAGGGTTGAATTTCGTCTAAAGTGTATCTCGTAGTCATCGCCATCGTTAATTCGTGAAGCGTAGAAGATCTCACCGCGTAATGATGTAATTTTTGACCAATTCAATGGGATATGACTAATCGGATTTGACCATGTGGCACCTAAGTTGCCGGAGAAAATATTATTATAGATCGGAGTAAAGCCTGATCCAAAATCAGATATATAGATACAATTCACTATAACCTCCGACTTAGGTCCATTTTTGCTAACTAATAAATAAGGACGATGGAAATTCTCATCATCAGAAGCAAAATCGATACTGAATGGTCCTTTTTGTTTAATTACCCCCCAATTTAAAGGATCCAAGGAGGATACATTGTGAGTTTGGAAATAATAAAGCACCTTCCCAGTCGTATGATTTGCAATCGGGACAACTGCATGCACCAGATTATTCTTAAAATCATATACAATATCTGGAGTCATTAGATCTTCTAAATATTTTACATAGGGCGTTGTCGTATTTACTTGAAACCAGTTAAATCCGAGATTATTAGATTGAAGTATTGGATAGTTATTTCCGTCCCTAAATATTGTAAATAGTTTCCCGTCCCTAGTAAAGACCATTTTTGGGATAAAATCAAGAAAAGAATAACTACTTATTGTGGGATCTTCTTGTAAATTAATCGGTAAGAGAAATGATTCACCTTTATCAAAGCTACGATAAAGAAAACCATCCTCATTTTTATTATTTTTTTTATAAACTAAAACTACATCACTCCACGCAGCTCCGTGATAATAATTGATATTTTCGTTAGATTCGTATATTTTTATAGGATCTCCCCATGTTATACCTTTATCAATAGATTTAGTCAAGTAGAGAATTTGCCTGCCCGATTCTACCGAAACGTAAAGAATATATAGTATTCCTGTATCCGATGTAAAAATAAACGGGTCCATTTCTTCCCAATTATTATCTGTCACCTTACTCCACGAGGTCAATGTATTATTCTTATTATATATCTCGACAATCGATTCACATTGCTCTGAAGGAAGTATTTCCCAAGGAATCTTTGTCAGTGTGACATTTGTAGAGAGAGGGTTGAAATATTGTCGATTTTGACTAAAATTTTCAAATGACGGATTAACATTGTCAATGGTTAAATATAATTCCCTCGAAATATCCTCACCGGTTTCGTTTTCTGCCGTGAAATCTACAAGGACCTTTGAAGTATTAATCGGAAGGATACTATTAATTTTACCGTTCCAAAAGCTCTGTGTCATTTGGAATTCGTTAAAATTTCCCGTTTCTCTATAGAATGTATTATTGGGGAAATTTATATATTGATATAGCTCGAAATTTCCCGTAAAGCCCTCTGGAAATAATAAATTAATATGTTCGCCATCGTTTACTACATTAAATCCTCCATACTCCCCTACACCTGCCAGAGCGCTGTTTTTTCCCAAAACTTCATCGACTGCAATGGCCATAGTGTTTGATTTATATAAATTTTTTAAAGTCCCCCCATCTAAATAAACAATGTTAAATTTACGCAATCCATTATCGAGGATGAAATCGTAAGGAACTTCCATTATGCCTGCATAATATTGAAAAGATTTAGAAGCGTTTAAACCTTGCTCGTGATTAAAATCAAACCACGCTAATTGATCGTTCATACCATCGTATTCTAAACATAAGAAATAATAATTGCCAGATGTATAATCCACTCGAATTGTCGGATCAAAGCAGTCGTAACCGTCGATACTAGTTATATTAAAAGGTCCCATCCAAGATGTACCGTTGTCGTTACTTTGAAAAAATACTATCGAAGTAAGATTGTTGTAATTCTCGTTTTTTGTTTCGCTTAGAGCGTAAATAGTTCCATTTCTTAAATATGCTAAAGATGTTTCTGGAAAGGTATCGCCATCAAGATTTTCTTTTAAAAATCCCAAATTAAGAGGGCTAGTTATACTGACTGGATTATTCCAAGAAATTCCACCGTCGTCTGATCTATAGAAATAAAAATCCGATCTATTTATCAATGTCAATATTCCAATCTGATTTATATCGTCGGGATGACGAGCAACGGAAGTTCCTAAAATATATGTTACCATTTCTTGTCTATCATCTCCATAAGCATCGAAATCTCTTACAATGTGATCTTCCCATGATTCTCCTCTATCACTGCTGATCATTATTTTTAATTTTTGATCAGTGGGATTATCATAGTCTATATCTTTTTAGCTTAGGTACCAGTTATCAGTTCCATTGATATTAAAGAAATCAGTTTGATATTCCCATCGAACCGTTTGAGTTAATAATCCGGGAAAATTCTTTATATCGAGGGTATAGTTACCGTCCTTATTTGCCATAAAAGTGAAAATAACTCCGTCGTTCTCTCCGGGGGAGGATTCAGGTGAGATATAATAAGTTGAAGGTGTGAAATCCTCTATCAATTGAAATGGTGTTACTGATGGTTTTGGAGCGTTTAGATCAGCTTGACCTTCGAACTCGTCGTTGAAATGGTTATTGACCGTTAGTAAATTAACGAAAAGAGAAAGTGTTATACCACAAAGTAGGATAGCTACGAAAATTATTGATTTTTTCATTTTTATTCTTATACAACTTTTTAAGTTAAATAATAAGAATAAAAAACAATTAATCTCTTATAAACTAGAAGTTATCCACAAAAATGTATATTTAAACTTACGGATCTTTACCTTTCTGTAAAATTTCACCGAAATAATAGAAACTGTACTAAAATAATCTTACTAAGTAAAAAGAAGATAAATCATAAGTTATTAAATATCTTCTTAAAAATTTTTATAATTCTGATATCAACCGTATACTCTAATTTCAATAGTTCAATTTTAAAATTAAAAAATAATCCTTTTATTAAAAGTCAATCTCAGATTAAATATATACATGAAAATTAAAACAAAGGTTGCGAAAAAAAATGTCGAAAAATCACGAAATATTACGGACGGAAGAGGACATAAGCCCCTTAAATAGAAAGTTAATTAATGCAGTGTGTCATAAATGTAATTTCTACGCTGAAGACCAAGAGTATTGGGAAAGAGAATACGAATGTGCTGCGTATAAGTTTGTGCGACAACTAATTGAAGAAAATAAAATATCCTTTGAAGAAATAGAAGATATCTTTACAAGAGTGGATTTAAATCCGGATAGAGATCTACGATAGATTCCTACTGGGATCTATGAAGCGATTAAATTAAATCTCATTAGTGAAAGAAAACTTATTTTTTTCGTTTCTTTTTTTATTATCAAGAAACAATTTTATATATTCACAAAACTATCAGCTTAAATTCGTAAAAAATAAAATAAATAGGAATATAATCAAAAAAATTCGATTAAACTATAAATTCGAATTATATTCCGAGTTCCTTAATTTTTGCTTTATTTGCAGCAACTCGATCTGGAGTCAACTTATAATATTTCCAAAAGATGAGGACCGTAATTAGCACTAAAATAGCGGGAACTATCGCAGTATGAATCCGTATGCCAAACAATGCCAAATCCGGAGTAGGGCTCTGAGCCCTAAGTTCCCCTAAGCTTGGTGCCCCTTCTACGAAACCCGTTAAGGTGTGAACAACTGCAAGTGTCACGGCAATTGTGCTATACCCTAGGCGGATGAAAAACGCTTGAAATCCGTAATATATTCCCTGTTGTCGCTTCCCCGTTTTTGCGGTTACATCGTCGATAATGTCTCCTAACGTGGGAGGATCGGAAAACCATTGTCCTCCAAGCCCTAAGCCAAAAATTAGCATCACAATAATCCATCCAATCAATGTGCTGACGAATATCATCGGAACAAATGCAATTAGCATTCCTATAGCTCCCATAACGCTCAATTTCTTGTTGTTATTCATTTTTTTCGAGATATAAAGCCATAATGGCACTGAAAAAAGAGCTCCTACAAGCATTGCACCTAAAAGATAGGTTATAGCGCCTGCTTCCATATCTAATAGGTAAGTGACTATGTAAAATGCAGAATATTGGAGCATTACGGCACCTACTTGGTATCCGTAAAATAAAACAACTTTCGCTAAAAAATTCCTGTTAGAAATTGCTTTTTTTGACATTTGGAAAAAGGATTCCACCTCAAGTTTACTTTCCATTTCTCTTCTATGTTTATATCGTTCTCGAGTAAACTTATCCTCCCAAACACCAGGTATAGCGAATAAAAATATTATAATACCAAAGGTTGTTGTAACTAAAGCCGCAGTTTGATAGGTTTCTCTGACTCCCGTAGTGATAAACATCGGAGGTATAACCGCAGCCAGCACGAGACCTATAATCCCCAATATTGTTCCAAATCCCTGTACTGTCCTACGCTCGTCCAATCCTCGGAATTTTTCGGGATAAAGACTTAACACATTCACGTCAAACATGGTATTGCAAGTATCATAGATACAAATTGTTACTAAAAACCATAAAAAAACGGGCAAGTTATCGTTGGGATTACTTGCAGGATCCCACTGCGAAGGAACTAAAAAGATCAAGAAATAAGATAATAACCAAGGAACTGCCCCTATGACTAACCAAGGAAAACGTTTGAGGTTCCATTTTTTCTCCCATGGGGTATGAATTTTTTCAAAAAACCAACCAAGTAAAGGATCGTTAATTGCGTTCCAGACCGAATATAATACGAAAGCAATCGCCGCTAAAATGACGTTCAAACCTATGACTGCCTCATAAAAGAAAAAAACCGTAAATCCGAAGGCGGCGGCTATCCACTGACCAAACAGTTCTCTTCCACCATAACTCGCCATTACAAATTTCGAATGACCGTATGGTTCTTTTTCGTTGACGGTTTGCTTTAATTCACTTTCGTTCATTTGTATACTCCTTTTTTTTAAAAACGCTATTGATATACTGTAGCTACCTTTCCATAATTAAATAGCCTATTACTGAAAATTATATTTCTTATTAAAACTTTGTAAAAATATATCCATAAATTTTAATGGACTGACTTTCTTTATCAAGAAGAATCCACATTAAGGAGTCAAGAAAACATTTCGGTTTAAGGCATAATTGCTTAAATAAAAACCGAGAATGGTAATTGAAAATAACTCGTGGGCTTTATGTTAAGAGTTTGCTGGAGAGCGTTTATGTTCGGTTCGAAGACCTGCAAATAAGGAGCTGCAACATGCCCTTCTTTATCGAATTTTGAGGATATGAAAAAATGCGGGATAAATGCTGGGACTAAAACATTCACACCAAGCTGATATTCAAAGGCGATTAAGTTCGAAATCGTCAGATGTGAGATTAAATCTTCAATCAGCTCGATTTTATCCGGATACGGCTTTCTCGTTATTTTTCTGGTGATTGAGAGGTCGAGATCGGGAACAACTAAATAAGGAACTGTTGTTGGTTGATTAAAGCGTTTTAAATGTACCACCCATTCCGGAAAAGGGTGAATTTCGAGCATATTTTCCGATTCCAAGTCTAAGATTAAATCCCCCACCATTAATGTACCTAAAATGTAATTATACCTTACTTTCCATGTCTTAATTTTACTAGGGGGCACCTGAACTTCGAATAAATGTCGATAGGCAGCCGGATTTTGCAAGTAACGATTGATGTCGACTATTTTTTGGATTTCAAATTCTTTTTCTGACATTTTTACGCTTTTCAAAATTGATTATTTTACCGATCCTATATGCCTAAAAAATCCCAAATACATCAGAACTAAACTAGATAATATCCCCAATCGAATAAACACCAAGAAAATAGTGGGAAACAGTCCTCCTGAAGTGTCCAACATTCCAAATAATATAAATAAAAAGGCAGCAAGAGATATGATCACGAAATTTGTTCTAATTTTGTCCGAGGATTGAATTGCTTTTATCAAAAATCCAATTCCTATAAAAACCGCTACGGATACAATAAACACAATTGTTAATATTCCTAAGGGCGAGAAGGTGATGAGAATTTCGTCAATTAAATTACTTCCGTTCGGAGTCGGGTATACAAAATTATAAGAGCCAAAAGGATCGATTAAGAGAAAAAATTCGTAAATTAGAGCTAAAACTATAAAAACGGGTAAGATAAATTTTGTTTTTTCAGGCATTATTAATTCGATTCCTACGTAGATAGCTAATACTATGGTCAGAGGCAACCACACGTTACTTAATACGATGTAGATTCCGTGCGGGTTAGCCATATTCCTACTAGTAAGGAGAATCGTTATGAAATCAACAAGATTACCCAACCAGCCTAATGCTGCAGATATCACGGTAAACCCTAAGTAATAGATAAGTCTCGCATCCGTTTTTTTTGCTTTATAGAGGATATAAATCCCAAAAAGAGTTCCAAACACCACAAGTCCGCTCGCTGAAAGAGCGTTAATCCAACCTATTAAAGATAACGAAGCTATTTTAATCACCTCTTTTATAAAAATGTAAAAAAATGTATCTCAACCGGTTTAACTTTAGTGATAAGTATATTTATATTTTTTCTTTAAGTCTTTATTCTAAAAATCAATATGTATTATAAATATGATTTGAAAAAATGGTTTTTTACTCGTTTACCGCCTCTCTTAACTCAATAACCTTTCGGTATTAATTTAAAATTATAGCCTTCTTCCTTAGGAATTATCTCCGGGTAAATAATTAAATTTATTTAATACTCTGTTCTGGCTATAATCTCGTCTTGGGCGTTTTTGGATAATTCGGTAAAATAGACTGAATATCCCGCAATCCGTATCCCAAGTAGCACGAAGCATTTCGTTACCGTTGGGAGCGTATTTCGCGTAGAATATAGCGTAGTCGCTGTTCTCGCACGAGTATCCTCCAACGAAAGCGTTTCCTTGGGAATCCAACGTTATAGAGGAAGCGGTATCGTGGCTGTTTTGAGCTATTGCGATTTTGCGAGACCACTGAAACGAGCCTTCTTCGTCGTATTTCAAAAGGAGGGCGCGCTGCGGTTCTCCGTAAAATCCGTCCGAAAAGCC
>WJKD01000044.1 GCA_014729315.1 Promethearchaeota archaeon
CATCAAGGCTAAGCTCGAGGCGGTGGACACCGGGATTACCACCATCGAGGAAGAGTTCCTGCCACATATCTTACTGCCAAACAAACAGACCGTCGGCGAATTCATGCGGCCGCAGCTGGAGGAAGTCTATCAGACCGGCAGAATGCCGAAAATGCTGCCGGATTTAACGGGGGAGGAGTAGAGATGAACAGGTTCGAAAGCAAACGGGAGGTGGAAGATGAGGTGTCCGGAGTGTGGGGGGAAGACGAAGGTGAGAGGTACTAAAAAGATTTACAACCTGATTATAAGGTACAGGATCTGCCTTAATAAGAACTGCCCTAATCATCATAAAGCAATTGTGACCGAAGAACGAATGAAAAAAAGATATTAAACATCTTTCACCTCTCATTTAAGATTTATCGTTATCAACGGATGTTAAAAGCTATTTTTCTCTCATAATCGGATATTTTTAGCACGTGTTATGAAGTTGGAAGGCGGTTCTCGTGGGACAATTCTATCACAGTGTATTGGAACCAGAGGAATGCAATTTTATAATCCCCATAATGATAATTCAGTCCATATTTAAATATTAAATAAAAACGGCCCCTTCATTGAGGAGGGGCCAGGTGCTCCGCAGAGCAAACCTTACGAGACGATTGTCTCTTACTAGGGTTGACAAACAACCGCCGCTTGAGTACATTATAACTAATATATATCTATTAAACCCAATATTGTCAAGAGGTTTTTTATGGCGAATGGCGAAAACCAAGGGGGATACCTTGGGCTCGATATTGGACCTAATTCTATCGGCTGGGCTTTACTTAAACCTGATGAACACGGGGAAATTAAAATCGCCGGTAGCGGAGTTAGAATATTTCAGGGAGGATTAGAGGATATCAAAACCGATGGAAGAGGAAAATCAAGAAACGTTACTCGCCGGGAAGCACGCTCTCGTCGGCGCATGATAGAGCGAAGATCGAGGAGACTCACGAATCTTGCCATCCATCTTCAAAAACTATCTTTGCTCCCAGCAGAGTATGATCTTGAACTATCAAGCGAAAGGAACGATCTATTCGAGAAACTCGATAATGACCTCCGAAATCCCTATGAGCTTCGGGCAATAGCCCTGGATAATAAACTAAGTCCGTTTGAATTAGGCAGAGTTATTTACCATCTCGCTCAACGCCGAGGATTCCTCTCTAATAGAAGAACAGATACTAAGGATGAAAAAGAAACAGGTAAGGTAAAAGAAGGGATTTCCAATCTTTATAAAGAAATAGAGGATTCAGGATCGAGGACTTTGGGGGAACATTTCTTTAAGTTAATAAATAAGAATACTCGTGTTAGAGGTCGATACACGTCTCGGAAAATGTATCAATATGAGTTTAACTTAATATGGGAAAAGCAACGAAAATATAGTCCTGATTTATTAACCAATGAACGGAAAGATAAAATTCAAAATCAAATCTTCTATCAAAGGAAATTAAAAGCTCCAATTATCGGTGAATGCCAACTCGAACCCGGTAGAACAAGAGCGCCAAAGTCGCTTTTAATCTCCCAGCAATTCCGATATTTACAAACTATTAATAATATTCGTATCTCCTCGATTGAAAATCCGGGGGGACGCGAACTTACTAAGGAAGAGCGTGAATTCCTCATTAAAAAACTCGACTCACAGGGAAGTATGACCTTCAATAAAATTCGTCAGGTTCTCAAACTCGATAAAGAATCTAAAATCAATCTCGAATCGGGAAAAGACACCAAAATACTGGGAAATACAACTGCAGCTAAAATAATCGCAGTGTTTGGCGCGGACAGTTGGAACAGTTTTCATGCAGAAGATAAGAACCGGATAATTGAGGATTTAAGAAGTATTGAAAAGTATGAAACCGCCAAAAGACGGGCTATGAGAAAATGGGGTTTGGATGATGATAGCGCCGATAAATTCAGTAAGATTAAGCTCGAGGATGGTTACCTTCAATTCTCACGGCACGCAATCGAAAGGTTATTGCCATTATTATCAAAAGGGATAAACCTCCAGACTGCTATAAAGG
>WJKD01000459.1 GCA_014729315.1 Promethearchaeota archaeon
GACTGGTATCCATGGGGGGAAGAGGCGTTTGAAAAGGCTAAGAAAGAAGATAAGCCTATATTTTTGTCAATTGGCTATTCAACCTGTCACTGGTGTCATGTAATGGCTCACGAATCGTTCGAGGACGAGGAGATCGGAAATTTAATGAACGATATTTTCGTTTCGATAAAGGTTGATAGGGAAGAAAGGCCCGATATAGATAAAACTTACATGACTATTTGCCAAATGATGACGCGAACGGGGGGATGGCCTCTGACAATAATAATGACTCCGGAGAAAAAGCCTTTTTTTGCGGGTACATATTTTCCTAAAGAATCAAGATTTGGACGGATGGGCTTTAATGATTTAATCTTAAAAATAAAAGAGATTTGGAATAATAAAAAAGACGAAATCTTTGAAATGGGAGAGCAGATAGTTAACCAACTGCAAGAGGTTTCTAGCGTATCACCAGGAATGAGCTTAGGAGAGAAAGATCTTAGAAATGCCTTCAACAATCTTAGTATGCGATTTGACGAAAAGAATGGCGGTTTTGGTAGCGCTCCTAAATTTCCGACTCCACATAATTTATTGTTTTTATTACGATTTTGGAGGCGAACTGGTAAGAAAGACGCGCTCGAAATAGTGGAAAAAACTCTTAATGAGATGAGAAAAGGGGGAATATACGATCATTTAGGTTATGGTTTTCACCGATATTCTACTGACGCCAACTGGCTCGTTCCCCATTTTGAAAAAATGTTATACGATAACGCTTTGCTTGCTATGGCATTTTCTGAGGTCTATGCTGCAACAGAAAAAGCAAAATACTCCAAAACAACACAAGAGATTCTTACCTATATATTGAGAGATATGACTTCTTCCGAAGGAGGTTTTTATTCCGCGGAAGACGCAGATAGCGAGGGAGTAGAGGGAAAATTTTACGTATGGGCGCAAAAAGAGATTAATGAATTGCTAGACGCCGAAGAGGCGAAAATTGCGATAGAAGTCTTTAACATAAAAAAAGAGGGGAATTTTCTTGAGGAAGCTACGCAAGAAAAAACGGGTCAAAATATTATACACATCACTCAGTCCTTAGAAAAATTAGCAGATCAATTTAATCTGAAAAAAATGGATTTAAAAATCAAATTAGAGAGAATTAGGAAAAAACTATTCGATTACAGAAAAGAAAGGATTCACCCCCATAAAGACGATAAAATTTTAACTGATTGGAATGGATTGATGATTGCAGCCTTTGCGAAAGCAGGAAAAATACTTTGTGAATCTATGTATATAGATACGGCCGAAAAAGCGGTAAATTTCATATTTCAAAATATGGTTCAATCTAATGGAAGATTGTATCATAGATACCGCAATGGTGACGCGTCTATTGATGGCTACTTGGACGATTATGTTTTTCTTATATGGGGATTAATTGAACTTTACGAAGCTACCTTTAAAGAAGAATATCTTAAAAAAGCTCTGAAATTCAATCAGATTCTACTAGATCATTTTTGGGACGATTATATCGGTGGTTTTTACTTTACTCCCGATGACGCAGAAGAAATACTTACGAGACAAAAGGAAATATACGATGGAGCCATTCCGTCGGGGAATTCGGTTGCCATGTTAAATTTACTTCGATTGAGTTATATCACAGGCGATTCTGAATTAGAGGAAAAAGCAGATTACTTAAGTAGAGTTTTTGCTGAAACCGTAAGGGGAAATCCCACAGCTAACATGCAACTAATGGTTGCTGTGGACTTTGCTGTAGGTCCATCATATTCAGTGGTTATTGCTGGTGACACGGGATCAGTCGATACTCAATCTATGCTTAACGCAGTTCGAGAAAATTATTTACCGAATAAGGTCTTAATGCTTCGAAAAACGAATCAGAGCCCCCCTAATATCGATAGAATATCTAACTTTGTCCAAAATTTTTCCAAGTTGAATGGAATAGCAACTGCCTACATTTGTTACAATAAAACTTGTAAGCCAGCTACTAACGAAATTCCTCAAATTATCGAATATCTCGAACCTGATTTGAAAAAAGATAAAAAATAACGAGGTTAGATTTTAATGGAAGATCTCGGTAATAATTTTGTTAAATTATTAAAGACGCTTATGAAGAGCGTAAAACAAGAGTTAGGATACGCCGTGGAATTTCCAGAGGATAAAGAATGGCTAAATACTCAAGAGGCTTTAACCTTAGAAAAACTAAAGGGACAAGTGGTTCTTTTAGACTTCTGGACTTATTGTTGCATTAATTGTATTCATGTTCTCGACGATTTAAAATATCTTGAAGATAAATACCAAAAAGAACCATTTGTTATCATCGGTGTGCATTCAGCGAAGTTTAAAAATGAAAAAGATAAGACTAATATTCGCTCCGCATTGGCTCGATATGAAATAAGACACCCCGTTCTCATCGATAATGAGATGAAATTATGGAAAAAATATAAAATAAGCGCATGGCCCTCCTTCGTTCTTATTGGACCAGATGGTAAAATTATAGGAAAAACAGCTGGTGAGGGTCAGCGCACGATGCTAGAAAATTCAATCGAAGATGCACTAGATAAAGCAAGAAAGAATAAAACCCTTGCAAATAAAAAAATAGAAACGAAGCCAGACATCTTTCTAGACTCCTATTTAAAATTTCCCGGAAAGTTAGATATGAATCGCTCAAAAAAGCAGTTATTCTTGTCTGATTCCAACCACAATCGTATTCTTCAACTTCAATTGAAAGATGATAAAACAGCGAAAATTTTGTCCATTATAGGTTCTAATGAAGCTGGTTTAAAGGACGGCTCTCTTGAAGGAGCTTTTTTCAATAAACCGCAAGGAATTTTGTATTCAAAAAATATACTATATATCGCAGATACAAA
>WJKD01000460.1 GCA_014729315.1 Promethearchaeota archaeon
AGTATATACCCTAGACCAAGCTTGCGTTGCGGAGAATAAAGAATTGCTCCAACAAAAATTACTCTAAATTCAATTTAAATTCTTTTTTTCTTTTTGATTTTAAGTTATATTACTGTCGAAAATCAATTCAGCTTTTATTAATATTTAATTAAACAAACTGATGATAGAGCAAAATCCCGATTAACTTAGCAAGTAGAAAAAATAAGAGGAAAAGAAAAAATTATTAATTTTTTAAAGAGCTGCTATTACATCTATTTCAATTAAAAAACTCTCAATGGGACTTAATGCTTCCACGGTAGTGCGTGCTGGATAATCTTCCGTTACTCCGTTATTATTGAAAAATTTTTTATACGCAGAGTTCATTTTCTTGAAATCTTTCATATCTTTCAAGTAAACGGTAACTTTGACAATATTAGATACTTTTGCTCCAGCTGCTTCCAAAATTGTTTTCACATTTTCAAAGGCAGCCATCGTGTGTTCTTTTATGCCTTTTGTTCCTGGTTTTGGTCCTTGTCCTGAAACAAAAATTAAATCTCCAACCTTAACTGCGTGGTTATACGGACCCGCTTTGGGAGTTCCTGCATCTATACATTTCTTTTCAACCATAGAAAATAACCTTATATTAATTTAATCAGATTGTTGTAAATAATAGAAAAAAAAATAAAAATTTGATGTTTTATAGCTTTTTATATTACCTTATCTTAAGCTGAAAGGATATATAAATTGAAGAATAAAAGTTCAACACAAAAAAATAGGAAAAGGAATTTAAAGAAATCCTAAAAAGTCGCTGAGATTATCTATCTTCGGTACTTCGTAATTAAAGTAATGTTCAATACTGTCGATGATAAAATTGAGGAAATTGATGTCAACCTTAATATTATAGGCTTCCTCTAAGTTATCGATCAAAAATTTAGAGTTTAATGTTTTATCTTTATTTGTGTCAATAACCTTCATAATTAACTCACAAAACATGAATATTTTTTTCACTTCGTTTTTTAAGACAACAGCACCGTAATTTGATTCAGGCTCGTTCATAAATTTACTTACAAGCATTTTTTCGACTTTTAATTTTTTAGCATCTATGCTTTTGTCAGCGTTGTTAATTATTTCATTGCCGTTGAAGACCATCCATTTCTTATATTTTTTCTTATCAGATTTATATTCGTCTAATGTGAGAGCCTTCAATTTAAAATTAAAAGACTTCTGAGTAATAAACTTGAGAAATTCGGTGATTTTAGGTTCGATTTCGGGATTTTCAACTATTAGAAGAATTTCCTTACCATTTAGTATGGAATTAATAATATATGAAAGCAATAAAGCAGTAATGTTCGATTTTACAACATCTAAATTGATCTGGGCTGAGCTTGGGATCTGTTCAGAGGCAACCTCTTCTTTTGAAGTCATCTCAGGAAGCCCAATTTGAAAGTCTGCTGTAAAATAATCCCTCACTTTTCTATTTTTATCAACATAGGCGATAAAAGAATGATCGCAAATTGCTCCGGTAGTAATATTGATTGCTAATAAACCTCGAGAAACATTTTTTAAATCTGCGTCCGAAATATCAACATCTTGGGATTTGGAGCATATTGGACATCTGATTTGAACTTTTGACATGATTTTTTTACCTAATTAAAGGTTTAATTTTTAAAAGTTATAGTTTTTTATTTAAAGGGTGTTAAAGAAATCTAAAAGTAAAAAATTCTACAATTTTACTTACGTTTCTTTCCTTCGGTTTTTAACATTTTTAATATTATGATTATAATAATTATTTTATAATTTAAATTTATTTTTAAGGAAAAAACTACAAAATCTCATAGAAAATAATAATAAAAAAAAGTTATATGAAAAATTTAGTGCTAATTTTTAATAATTTTTACCTCTTGCTAAGATGGGCCATCTACCTATATATTCTCCGTCCTTTACCACATGAATAAAATCGTACAAGTTTACAGTGATACATATATGAGCCGGTATCAATTCTACCTTCTGCCCTAATTCAAGAGTTTCTTTAAGTCCGCATTTAAATTGACTATGCTCTTCAGAAAACACTCTGAAACGAGATTTGGGATAATTCTTAATAATGGGTCTTCCATCACCTGTTGGAACGGCTTTTAAGCCTGCGTCGAGCGTGAAGCTTCTTTTTGCAGTGTTGCTCTGAACGGTAGCTAGCACTGTAGCTGCGGGCTTAAACTCTGGAACCACTCTCTCTACGTGTTCGTCCGAAAAAACGTAGGTTCCAGGTTGGATTTCGGTAATTCCAGGAATTTTCGAAGCAAACATAAATGTTCCCGAACCAGATGTGCTTAAATAATCTATGTTGAATCCGTTTTCGTTCATTAAATCTCTAGTTGCGATTAAATCGCTCATACATGCCTTGGTTTGCTCCTTCCTTAACTCGTAATCGGTTTGGGGTGTTAAATGACCTTCGTAGCCTTGGAGCCCAACAACATCTAAATTTGGTAGCTCTCTTACGATTTCTGCCATCTTAAGAGTAGGTTCCCCTGGTTTAACTCCCGTCCTGCCAAATCCTAAGTCTACATCAATTAATAATTCCAATTTGGTGTTGTATTTTTCAGCGAATCTATTTAAATCCAAAATGTTCTTTTTTGAATCAACACAAACCCTCACAAGGAGGTATTTGGTAAGGTTCATTAAGCGTCTTATTTGACTTATTTCGACTACTTGATTTGCGATTAAAATATCATCAAACCCACATTGAGCGTATACTTCTGCCTCGCCCACAGTCGCTACTGCAATACCTTTTGCATATTCTCCTGCCATTCTTTGTTGAAGATGAGCAACAAACGGGACTTTGGCGGTCTTAATGTGTTGTCTTAAATTTACCTTTGTCTCTTTGACAAAATCCGCCATGTAACGGAGATTATCCTCCATAATGTTATAGTTTAACACTAACGCGGGGGTTGGTATTTCGTCCTTCCAATTGCCTTCCATAATTTCAACTCCATAATAATAGAATATCTAATGTATAATTGAATAAAGTTATTTAATAATTTAAATTCTTAATTTTATATCAAAATTTTATATCAAAAACTAACATATATAGGATATTAGGGTATTAGAATGAGTAATTCAGAAAAATTTAAGTATTCGTCTAAAACGCATTGGTCTTATGGGCTTGGTGGATTTTTTACCAATTTTATGTATGCTGCGATGACGGTCCGAATTATTTTCTTTTACGAAAATATTTTGTTGCTTGATATAGTGTTAATCGGAATCGCTTTCGTTATATTTGGATTCTGGAACGCCATTAATGATCCATTAGTTGGCTATTTCTCAGATAAGAAATATCGTTTTACTGAAAAATGGGGCAGGAGATTTCCTTGGTTTGTTGTATCTGCGTTTCCATGTTGCATTTTATATCTATTAGTATTTACTGTACCATTTCAATCAACTTGGGGAATGTTCTTCTGGCTAATTCTAACGATATCTGCATTTGAATTGACTTATTCCATGTGGAACACAAATTATATTGCACTTTTTCCCGATAAATTTCGTTCTGACAAGGAAAGAACTAAAGTTGCCGGAGTTAACACGATTACAGGACAGTTTGGAATAGCTCTTGGTATCTTGATTCCACCGCTATTAATCACTTCAGATGATTTGAATTCCTACATCTTTGCTGCTTTTATCATAATGGTTATCAGTTTGTTCAACGTTGCTTTAATGATACCTGGAATGAAAGAGGACGAGGATTTAATACGCATTGAATTAAAACTCGTTGAGGAAGAAAAGGCTTCGTTCCTTCAGTCTCTCAAAAATGGTCTAAAGCAAAAGAATCTTGTCGCTTATCTTTATGTATATCTTGCTCATCAAGTTCTTACGGTCATGCTTCTTGCGAGTTTTCCATTTTGGACGGTGTATATCGTTGATACGGATAATCCTACCGGAGTAGAAACCATCTTAGCTGCAACTTTTCTAATTGGAGGATTACTCTCGGTTCCCTTATGGGTAAAAATAGGAAGAAAGGCAGGAAATAGAAGAGGATTTATGTATGGTATGTTAGCGACATCAATTTTTTTCATTCCACTCTTATTTGTAAGCAACATATTATTGACATTAATTGCCATAGCGCTCTTAGGAATAAGTATTGGAGCTATTTGGACTCTTATGTATCCTGGATTTTCTGATGTGATCGATGAAAATATTTTATTGACGAATAAGCGTCAAGAAGGAATGTATAATGGAGTTAGAATGTTCGTTGGAAGATTGGGTTTCGTCATCCAAGCCATTTCCTTTGTAATCGTACATCAAATGACTAATTATCAGCCTGGAGCAGCAACTCAACCCGCGGAAGCCTTATGGGGAATTAGAGTGTTGATGGCGTTAATACCGATGCTTTTTTACTTTTCGGGATTTATCGTTATGTGGAAATTTTACGATTTAACACCGGATAAAGTTGTAGCTAATAAAAACTTATTAAAAGAGCGAGGATTGTAATGAAGGTTCTTATAAAAAACGGAAATATTATAGATGGGACGGGATCTCCAGCATTTCAAGCGGACATTCTCGTCGAAGACGACAAAATCATCAAAATTGGAAGCGAAATCAATTGTGAAAAATGCGAAATAATAGATGCTTTGAACAAAGTTGTATCTCCAGGTTTTATAGATATGCATAGTCACGGAGACCTTACGATACTTGATGTGAATAAGGCAGAGCCTTCGATAATGCAAGGTGTCACAACTATAAATGTAGCAATGTGCGGATTAGGGCTTGCTCCCGCAAACGAAAAAGTAAAAGAATATTATTTTAATTTCGTAAATAAGGCGTTTAGCGCTTCTTCAGAATTATACGATAATCTCGAACAATTCTTTAACGCAATTGAAAAAAAAGGGGTTTCGATAAATCTTAGTTTTTTCATCCCTCACGGAAATGTAAGAGCGTACGTTCTTGGTACGAAGGAAAGAAAAGCTAATGAATCTGAAATGACCATTATGAAGAAGATAGTTAGAGAAAACATGGAAGCGGGTGCATATGGATTGTCGACGGGCTTAGTGTATCCTCCTGGTTCAGTTACACCGACAAGCGAGTTAATTGAATTATCCAAAATTGTGAGTGAGTATAATGGATTGTACATGTCTCACATGAGAAATGAAGGTTCGGGAGTTATAGATGAAGGAATGTCCGAACTCGTATCAATAGCTAAGGAAGCTGATGTTAAAGCGCACATATCGCATTGGAGTGTTATAAGTAAATATGCGTATAAAATGACGCCCGATGTCATTCAATATATACAAAACGCTAGAGGAAAAGAAAACCTTAAAATCACCGCAGATATCACTACTTACAACGATGGATGTACCAGCTTGTCGTTTTTTCTATTGAGTCAGTGGGTGTACGAAAATTTCAACGAAAACCTAACAAATCCACAGTCCAGAAAGAAGCTCATTAACGAGATATTTGAAAAAATAAGAGCCATCTTCTTAGCAGATGCTCCATTCTATATTAAAATTATTCCCAAATTTATATTGAAGAAATTAATATTTAAGGGAATGAGTAAAGGTGTTCGAATTGTGAGCGTGGATTATAACACAGACATCGAAGGAATGACCCTTTATGACGCGTTACAAAAACTATATCCAACTCAGAAGATTGAAGAAGCTTTATTAGATTTGATTAAAGAAGAAAAAGGCAGTATACTCATACAAATAAAACATAAGGACGAAGAAAAGAGCGTTATACCATTGTTTAAACAAGATTTCGTCTGTCCAAGTTCTGACGGCTTTCTTGTTGTTGATCAAAACACGCATCCTCGGTCTTACGGAGCGTTCCCGCGAGTATTAGAAAGATGGGTTAGGGAGATGGATGTTATTCCACTTGAAGAAGCAATCCGAAAGATGACATCATTGCCGGCGTCTATTCTTGGTTTAACTGACAGGGGGCTCATAAAAGAAGGATATAAAGCTGATATTGTTGTTTATGATCCCGAAATTATCAAAGAGAAAGGCACAATTAAGGATGGCAGACAATATCCGGAAGGCGTTGATTATGTGCTCGTGAATGGCGCCATTACCGTTAAAAAGGGCAATCATACTGGAGCGCTAAACGGCAAGATTTTGAAAAACAAGCTAAAGCGGTGATTAAATTACTTACTTTGCACTAAATAAAACATGAAAGAAATTTTTTTTTATTTTCCTTATACCCCTATTAATTTCTGATTTCTATCTGATTTAGACCATTAATAGGAACCTAAAAGACATAAACCCATAAAGCTAGATATGCTATTCCTAATGCGATATGTAAGAGTGAAAAGAGCCCGCCAATCTTTACTAGTCTTTTGTAATCCAAATCTTCTACTTCATATTCTTGGCTAATTTGCAGCGTCATCAGACCTGCCTCAGAACCTTGGGGAAAGAAATTCCCTCCCAAATTTATTCCTAAGATGAAAGAAATCATTAAAGGCCCTCTATGATATTCTGGTAAGCGCAACAATATCTTTAAAATTGGAATGAATATCACAGTCACCAGCGTGTTATATAAAAGTCCGCTTAATAATGAAGTAATTATTAAAATAATAATTGCAAGTTGAAATTCGTCTTCTTGAGATAAATTTTCCAGTAATCCTTCTAAAAACGCTATCGTTCCGTTCGCTTGTATTAATCCGATGAAAATAAATAGAACTATAAAAAAGAAGATAAGCCTAAAATCAATATTTTTGATATAATGTGTCATAGAGATCCTTTGTTTACCGTCTTTATGGCGAACGGGATTAATTATAACGAAGATAATAGCTCCGATGATACCTACAAAAAATATTGGGGAAACGAAGATTATAAGAATAATATAGACGATTAAAGCGACGATGTTTGCATAAAACTTTTTTTGAGAAACTACATAGTCGCCCTAGTATAGTTCCATGTCTTCGTCTGATTTGCATTTTTCTACTTTACATCTTCCCAGATCTTTTTTAAGTACCCATTTATCCAAAATTACAAGGGTGCCAAATAAAGCAATAACGAAGAAAAGCCCCAATCTTGTAATAAACTAATAAAAATCTAAATTAAACTCATTCGCTATCAAGATATTTTGGACGGATCCGAAGGGAGTAAGAGTTGCGGCGATGTTGATGCAAACGGTTATTTCAAGCAAGTAGGGCGCTGGTGATATGCGTTGCTTTCTTCAAGCTATAACAATAATCGGACCAGATATCATAGCAAAGGAAAGATCTTTTACAATCGATGCCAGCAAAGTCGAAACAATACATATCACATAGAACATTTTTCTAAAGCTATCAGAATATCTTCTGACCACACGTTTTCCGATCTCGTCAAAAATCTTATTCTCCTCTAAGATCTTTACGATAATAAAAATAGCGATGAGAAAGAAGATAACATCCCACTCAATAACGGCTATATAATATTCTAAATCTCTAAGAGATTCAATGAATATCACAGAGACGATCGCAGCAAAAATAACTAAGAGAATGGAGTAAGAAATATAATCAGTTTTTTCAAAAAACAAGATTATAATTAATCCAATAAAGCATACTGCGACAAAAATTTGAATAAATATATCAGTTATAATATGGTTTTTTGATTAGAATTTAGGAAATCAGAATCGCATGTGGCCTATTGTAAGTGGACAAAAAGCATTATTAATTATTGTACTTGAATTTAAATATTACTCTTTTTCTTTATTCATGTAAAATTTTCAAATAAACTTAATATTCAAGATTTCCTTTTCGCCAACTATAATAAGTCGATAACACGATAATATTGAGACTTGAGATCTTATTTCTTAATAATTTACTATCTTAAAAATTTAAACGAGTTTAGCATTTTCTCAAAAACTATCCAATACTCATCAAATAAATCATCACTCGAAGATAAAATGAATGTAATGCATATTTGACCAAGTAATGCAACGAGTGTCATTTGTTTTACTAGCAATGGCTCGTCTACACCAAAGATTGGTCCTACATCGCTTTTAAAAGTGCTTTTAAAGAAGTCAAGACCCGCTATCTTAATAAGTGTTAATTTTTCGAGGACCTCTACATTTGGGAGTGATTCAACCATTTCTTGATAATTCTTCTCGTTATACTCTTCAAAAGTAGTATCGGAGATATCTTCATAGAAAAAGCATAAATCTGACTCCTCACCCGGTTCCATAAACGAGACATCCTTGTCTTTTTCGTTTTTTTCATTCTCAGTAACTACCCAATCTATGGGATAGTCAATTTGAATCTTGTTCTCGAAGGAACGATAGGTACTAAACTGTATACTCTCTGTTATTAAAGATAACATTATTTATTTATATTGAGAAATGAAAATTCATTAATAATAAGGTTTGTTCGATAAGTCTTATTTTCTTTTATTTTTTAACTCATCATTCGTATTTAAACCATTATCTCTGTCAATTGAATTAAAACGGACTAATGATTTTCCTATATTTCTGATCCTACATATAATGTGAAATTAACTTTCATAAAACTAAATTTTGTTAAGATTGATAAATAATGTAAGGTAAAGTGAATGTGTTATGAACATAGATAAAAAATGGTTTTTAGAAAAAATAAATGCGTTCCTTGAAACGGATAGTTCTAATAGGATGAGTGATGTTGACGATACTCTTATTTTTGTTCCCGATGCCCTGATAGGATTCGCTTCAGGTGCCGACCCGATATTTAAAGAATATAAAAGAATTATAGGTGAGTTTCACCTAACCCCCCAAGAGGCGTATCTCAAATATTGCAAAAAGAATAACATTGCAGTACCAAAGTCTATTGATAACCTTTCTGTTGTCGCGTTCATCCTTCCTATCAATCCAAAAACGAAGAGACAAAATTTAGAATTCTCTGCTAAGATGCCATCTGAGAAGTGGGCACACACCCGCTTATTTGGAGAGCAAGCAAACCAAAAATTACAAACTTTCTTAATCGAAGAATTAAGGAAGATCGGTATAAGCGCAGTGGCTCCAATGACTCAAAGCTATATGTTCAAAATAAATCGTAAATTGTGGGCTTCTTCGTGGAGTCATAGACACATGGCTTTCGCCGCAGGTTTAGGCTCTTTTGGACTTAGCGATGGATTCATAAACGAGAAGGGGATTGCGATGAGATGTGGAAGTTTGGTAATTGATTATAAACTACCTTCTGACAAACATCGGAGGCCACTTGGGCCCTACGAATATTGCACCGAATGTGGGGAATGTATACATAGATGTCCTGTAGATGCGATAAGCTTCGAGGCTCGACACAATAAACAAAAATGTTCCCAACATGTGATGGGTTCAATACCGTTTATTAAGCAAAATTTCAACATTAATATTTACGCTTGCGGTCTCTGCCAAGTTGGAGTTCCTTGCGAAAATGGGATACCTATAAACGAATAAATTGAAAAATGAGACCATTTTTTTACCTTATTTTAAATGTTATTTTTTCCTTGCTTCAAATTATTCAATGTTAGGAATAATAGCGTTACTTGGGCAATTCTTAAAACATTTTAAACATTTATAGCAATGGTCTATCTCCCCGCCTTTGAATTTTATTCGTTTTTTGCCTCTGTCTGTTTCTTGAAGTTCGAATAATCCTAGAAAACAAAAATTATCTTGGACGCAGGAATTGCAGAGCGTACATTTCTGATCGTCTATTGTAAAACCTTTTAATTCTCCCTCGTCAATTGATATCACTTCTATAGCGTTGTGCTCGCAGACGTCAACACATTTAAGACAGCCTTCGCATTTCTCGTAATTAACGTATCTTTTTGAATCCTTAAAAAATATTGCCTTAGGATGGCACGAATACATACAACGCTGACATCGAACGCATAATTTAGGATTTACGCTTATAGGAAAAAGCTTTTCGTCTTTCATTACATCATCTTTAAAAATAAATTTGGTTATAATATAGCCAAATCTTTGCTATTATAAAAGGATACATTTTACGACGCATAAGTCGTGATAGTGTTATCACTACTTTTCGAAATGTTATAAGCGTAGTATTTCCTACAGAAATCTCACTCAAGAAAACACCAACGCTTCAAATCATTATTCTCTTCTAAAATTCTTTTCATTGAAGATGTTTCCTTTCTGAAGAATTGACAGAAAATTATAAGTAAAAGTGTCCACATATCAATTAATAGAAAAATTATTGATATTTTAATCCTAAATTAAAAAATGAACGCTCGAGATAGAATCTTAAAAACACTGGATCATCAAGAGCCCGACAGGGTGCCGTATTTTGAACTTTCCATCGATAATTTGCGAATCTGTAACCACTTTGAAGAGGAATATGTGTTTCAAGGCATGGTTAAGACCTTTAACGATACCTACGACCTTTTGAAGGGAAACATAGAACAACTTACTGTAACGATTCTTAAAGCAACGGAAACAAGGAGCTATTTAAAAAATACGCTTAAAAGACATTTGGGTCTATACGAAAAAATCGGCATCGATTTGGCTACCATTCCGTTTACGGGGTATATTTTATTTCCAGTTGAATGCCATAAGGACTATTTCATCGACGAATACGGAAGGGTTTTTGATCTGAAACAAAACCCCGAAGATGGTATGGACATTGCGTATTATAAAACAGGGGCTTTTAGAGATTTTGAGGAATACGAAGCTCGTCCGCCTTTAGACCCTGACCTTGAACGGAGAGAAAAGTATTTTAAAGCGATGAAAAAATACGAGAAGGATTGTGAGGGAAAAGTATATGTGATGCCGTCCGCATGGGCTATTTTCGAACCGACGTGGCAATGTTTTGGATTCGCAGATTTTAGTAGGTTATTGACTCGACCATCTAAGGTAAAGAAGGTATTCGATGATAACGGTAAGTTTTTGACCGAATTGATTAAACGGTTCATTGAATGGGGCGAAGATACGCTTGTCTATTTGTACAGCGATTACGGATATAAGTCGGGGTTATTAATGAGTCCAAAATTACTAAATAAATATGTTTTTCCCTGGCTTAAAAAAGCGTGTGATATTGCCCATAAAGGAGGAATAAAAGTTATCCTCCATAGTTGCGGTGATATTTTGCCAATTTTCAAGGATGTTATAAACTGCGGGATTGACGCAGTTCATCCAATCGAACCTACAACCTCGAATCCGGATTACGATATTTTCAAGTTAAGTGAAGAATACGGAAACAAAATTACCTTTATCGGAAATATTTCCCCCCAAGATTTGGCAGAAAAAAATCCCGAATTTATAGAAGCATATACCAATAAATTAATTAAAAAGTTAGCTCCTGGTGGAGGATATATGCTTAGTTCGGGGCATAGCATTAATCCCGCCGTTAAATTAGAAAATTATCTAGCGATGGTCAACACTTTAAAGGAATATGGTAAATATCCGATCAATATTTAATTTTTTATTATTTTCTCCTTTTCTATAGAACTATCTTTTTATTATTTTATATTTCAAGGGAAAGCAGTAATAGTTTAATAAACATAGAATTACAATATTTTTGAAACAGTTAAATATATAATAAAAAATAACGAAATATGAAAACAAGTATAACAATTGAGTTTTAATTTCAAAAAAGAGGAATATCATAAATAAAAGTGTAAATCATGGCAGAAAAACTAAAAAAATATTCACATTCGAGGTTTACCTATATTAGTTATGGACTTGGAGGCTTTGTTGATAATTTCTTTACAGCTGCGTTTACGGTAAGGATTATTGATTTTTACGAAAATGAGCTTTTACTGGCGATATTTTGGGTCGGGTTAGCTTTCGCTATCTATGGATTCTGGAACATGATTAACGATCCAATCCTTGGCTGGATTTCCGATAAAAAATTCAATTTTACTAAACGCTGGGGTCGTAGATTTCCATTCTTTGCTGCTGGAGCGCTATCTTTTGTGTGGATGTATCTCTTTATATTTACAGTTCCGTTTACGGACCAAGTGGGAATATTTATCTGGTTGTTAATTACGATATGTGCTTTTGAATTACTTTATTCGCTTTTTATCGTAAACTACATCTCGTTGTTTCCACATAAATTCAGGACTATGCAAGAACGAACTCGAGCAGGTGCTCAAAATACTGCTTGGGGTGTTCTTGGAATTGCGTTGGGTGTTTTAGTCCCCCCTTTAATCATTGTGTATGGTGATTTATCCAGTTATATAATTGCTGCTTTAGTAGTTTCCGTTATCGGTTTTCTTATCGCATTACTTTCGCTTCATGGGATGCGCGAAGACGAGGAATTAATTGAAAGGCAGCTGAAAACCATCGAACAACAAGGCGAGAAAGAATCCTTTTTCCAGATATTAAAATATGCTTTGAAAGATAAGAATTACGTGGTCTATATTTTGGTGAGCTTAGGTCACGCCGTCCTCACGGTCATGATCTTATCTTCCCTCCCATATTGGAATAAATATATTATAGGTTCATCCGATCCAGAGCTAGAAACTTATATATCGGCGGGCTTCTTAGTGGCGGTACTAATATCTGTTCCCATATGGGGTTTTATCGGTCGGAAAGTGGGAAATAAGAGGGCTATCACCTATGGAACCTTGCTTACTACGATTCTTTTTATTCCGCTCTTCTTCGTGAACGATCTTATCTCCAGTATCATTTTTATCGCTCTGATCGGGTTCGGTATAGGCTGTTTCTGGATTTTGATGTTTCCTTGCTTTTCGGATGTCGTAGATAACATCGTAATCCAAACCAGTAAACGGCAAGAAGGAGCCTTATCAGGCGTGAGGATATTTACCGAACGGTTGTCTATAATTATTCAAGCAGTTGCTTTTGCATTAATCCATCCGCTCACGGGATATAAAGCGGGCGCACCTCCTGGTAAAACATCTCAAACGCTTTTAGCTCAGTTTGGAATCCGGCTCTTGATGGTTGGAATACCAATGGCGTTTTACTTTCTCGCATTCTTGTTAATTTGGAGGATATATACTTTAGATAAGGCGTGCGTCTCAGATAACACGGTATTGCTCGAGCAGAGAGCATTATAAATATTTCTATTTTTTTCTAGTTTTTTCTTAAAAGTTTCACTTTAGCAAGAGTCTAGGCAATGACTAAACAAGTTCTAATCGTATGGCTCGTGAGTATCAATAACTCTTTTAATGATTGTTTTATATTTAGATAATGGGGAATGATTTACTAAAAAAGGGCTTAAAACTTATTCCTAAATCTGAGCGAAATGAACACCTAAAAGAATTAAGCCTTTATTTATTTTTATATTTAAAATCATCAGCGGTAATGAAAATAAAAAATAGAGAAGACAATTTAAAAAATAAAGAAAAATTGGTTAGATGATTAAATGTTATTGGTTATAACGTTACCCGTCCCAGCATCAATTATTGGCGTGTTACAATCTGTAATGCAGTTGCCTATGATCGTATTATAGTTTGCATAACTACTAAGAGAAATTCCATATTCGTTAGTAGCAGGATTTGTATTAACAGTTCTAATAGTATTGCCTAAGACAGAATTATATGTCGTCAAAAGCGTGGTAGGAACTCCCCGTAGATATATGCCATAAGCAGTACCGCTATTAGAGCCTATTAGAGATATTGAATTTCCGTTTATGGAATTAGAGTTGGATATATATATATATATAAACCATGGGCATTACCACTATGAGAACTTATTGAACTTATGGAATTACTATTTATCGAATTTGAATGATATTCGTATATATAAATACCGTATGCGTCACTTGTATAGGCTCTTACATAATATATGGAATTTCCAGATAACGAATTATAAGTACAATCCATTAAATATAGGCCGTAAGCATCACCGCCAGTGGAATTGATAGTATTTATAGAGTTATCGTTTATTGAGCTATAATAAGCTCTATCTAATCTTATTCCTATGGCATTATTGCTTTTACTTGTAATATCATATATAGAATTTCCACTCACAGTATTTGAATAATGGTTACTTTCTAGGGAAATTCCTGTCGCCCAGCCCGTCCCGAGGTTATGTATATCGCTAATGCTATTTCCAGTTATAGAATTATAACTTGACGAGGATAAAGATATTCCTTTTACAATCTCACTGCCCGTAGTTGATGTACTTACTATATCATTTATAATATTTCCAGTAATTGTATTATAAGACGAAAATTGAAGATAGATCCCCCTTATTGGACCGGTGGTAGAATCTAAGTCGTATATGGAATTTTCGGTAATATGACAATAATCACCTTCATTGTACAAATGAATACCCGTATTAACATCGCGAATAATGCAATTTTCTACCCTTACATTTTCAGAAACGATATAAATCCCTTTTCCTCGATCATTGGCGGCAATTTTAACGTTTTGGATGTAAATGGGATTGTTCTGAAGCTCATCAACGAATATAATTGGAGTTTCCCAAGAAATAATCCCGCTTACCTGAATAGATATATCCTTTATCGTCAGCGATTGAACATTTGTAATGCTAAAAATCTCATCGTTAGCACTGCGTTCAAGAGTAATCGGGCTAGATCCTTTGATCACATAATTTCCGGCGTGGTTGATATCGATCTGAGATGTCAGCGTGATATCTTGCGTTATTATGATGGTTCCGTATCCAGTATTAATATTGATTAACGCTTGCTCTATTTCGGATTGTGTAGAGCAGTAATATTCGTTATTAATATTCTCATTTAGAACATAGACTATAACCTCGTCTCTGCAGCAAATCGAAGTTGCCGAATCGTATACGAGAATTGTGATATTCCACCATCCGTCGTTTTGTAATATTGTATTCCAAGTCCAGAAGATGCTAATTGCCCTTTCCGTTCCATTTAAGTAAATAAACGGCGTATATAGATCTGAGTCAAATACTTTTGCGCTAATTAAAACCTCGCCCGAAATAGTCTCTCCTGGGTCAGGATTTAATATAGAAACCGAAATGTTATCCGAGGATCCAGGTAATCCTTCTTCTCCCTTTTCTCCACGAACACCTTCGTCTCCATCCTCTCCATCTTCTCCATCAGCTCCACCATTTTGATATTGCATCATCGTATAGGCTCCTAATCCTAAGCCAGAAGCTCCAGCAAGTAAGCTTACTATAGCTAATGCTATCAAACTATTTTGATTCATATTTTATCCCGTTTTTAATTTTTAGATTTTTATTAACAAAATAATTGGAAATCAATCACGAATCATTTAATAACTTATTCTAGAGTTTTAAAGAAGAATGAGGCTTCCTAAGTATAGGATACAATTTTTATGAAGATAAAATCACCTCATCAAACAATTTAATTAAATATTTTAATTATATGGAACAATAAGTTTAGTTAATAGATCTATTAGAAGTTTAAAAAAAACTAATACCTTCAATGAATTATTTTTTTGTTCAAAAAGATATCTTGATAAAGCTTAATCAGAAAAAATAAAGTTGTTATTGTGCTTAAGAACATTAAATTGAATAAAAGTAATAAAAATTAACGATTTACATTAACTCGATCGATGAATTAAGAATTTACTTATTATATTATTTTTATATTCTCTGAGAAACATTGAATGATATATAGATTAAAACATAATTAATAGAATTATTTAGCAAAATTTTAAAAATTAAGCAAAGGTGTTAAGCTAGATGCAATTAAAATGTGGTGTTGCTAAAAGAGATATTACCCCGGATATCAATGGAGATTTAGGGGACTTTTACATGGCGGGTTATCATACTATGGAAGCTCCCCGAGTCGCTGGTGTTAGGGATCCCTTACACGCTCGAGTAATGGTGCTTTCTGATGCAGAGAATAAGATTGCCTTAATATCGTTGGCTTTTACGGGCATGCTAAAAGAATTCGGCGACCAAGTAAGGTATCGGTTAGAGGCCTATGGTTATACTCATAGAAATGTCTTTGTCTTTGCTACTCACACGCACGCTGGGAGCGATACACTTGGTTTGTACGGACCGATAATTGGTAAATCCGGCATAAATAAGAAGTATATGTTATTTGTAATTGATAAGATTATCGAAGCAGTGATTGAAGCAGAAAGAAGTCTGGTTCCAACGGAAATCTACCATTCTCAATCGTCGCGCGAAGATTTAGTGGTCAATTTTCGAAAACCAGAAATGCTTGATGGGAGCCTCCATTTGCTAAAATTCAAATCTGAAGGAACAATGGTTGGTATTTTATGGACCTATACAGCTCAACCTGAGATAACCAATAGAGCTAATCGCCAACTTTCGGCAGATTACCCCGGATTGGTGAGTGGAATGATAGAAGAGGAATTTGGCGGAGTTGCTCTTTTTGGGCTTGGACTATGTGGTGCGCAATCTCCAGTATATTGCGAACACGGATACGAGAAATTAAAAATCTATGCTAACGAATTATTTGAGGAAATAAAAAAGATTTTTAATCGCGAAAATAAACTTCAGACCTCTGAAATAGAAATCCGATATAGAAAAGTGTTTTTACCCTTAACTAACGCTAATTTTAGGTTCCTCATTGACATTGGACTTTTTCCCTTGGAACGAGAATTGATTGAAGATAAGATTCCAACGATTATCAGCAAAGTTCGAATTGGGAACCTCCACTTTATAAATCTTCCAGGAGAACCGTTTCCAGGACTAATTGCTCCATTAATAAATAAGTACGGAAAGGACGATGATATTTATTTAGTAATAAGTCTTGTCGAAGAAGAATTGGGTTATTTTATCCCTCTGGACGAATATAAATTAAAACCAACGGAATTTAGAATGAAACCATTCGAATGGGCGGACGAAGTAGAAGCTACAGAATTCAGAGAAAACCTCGAAAAGCCTCAACAATTCGTTGGTCACGAACTTGAATCGCTAAGTTATGAAGCAGCTCAAGTTGTAAAAGAGACGGTAAAAGAATTACTTATTTACAAAACGATTTTAGCCATCGGTACGCACGCAGACGATCTAACGATTTGGTCGGGAGGAACTTTATCGAAATTAGCGGCCGAGGGAAACAAGCTAATTTGCGTAAGGATAACTAATGATTATTGGGATTGTGTTGGATTAACTGAAGAAAAATGCATACGACGGAATAAAAAGGAGGTCGAAAGAGCCTATAAGCGCCTTGGGGCAGAAAAGATTGTTCATCTGGATTATCCCACAGATACGCTTGTTGGTGTGGATTATATGGAACTTCGGAAGAAATTAATATATTTAATACGAAAATACAAACCCGATATAGTTATTTCGTTCGATTTAAACGGCACAGACGAAGAAAACATGGATCACATTATTACCGCTAGGGCTGTCAACGAAGCGTGCTGGCAAGCTTCTTTTGACCTATGTAATCCCGAGCATTTTGAAGAAGGATTAAACATCCACGCCGTAGGGGAGAGATATTTGTTCGCACGGAACCCCACAATTGTAAATTTTCATGTGGATATCACTGATTTTATCGATGATAAAATACAAGCTATAAGCGAGCATAAAACTGTACTTAAGAACTTCTTTTTTCAATATAAGCTTTTAGCTCGGGCTAATCTATTACATGTTGAGTTATTAGAAGAGGATGTACCGAACGCAATTCGAGTTCATCTCCTCGTTAAGAATATATGGGGTGAAATTGGAAAAAAATACGGAGTAGGTTTTGCTGAAGAATATAATAAAATTGGAGCGGGATTCTTAGAAGATCTTGCTTCAGATTAAAAACTCGTTTTTTTCTTAATTTTTTTAAAGGTATTTTTACGAAAATATCGGATTAATCGTCAATTATTCTTCTGTGCCCTTTCGGACAGATACCATATGTACAATCGTAAAATCCTATGTCAAATACTTCTTCTGCATTATAATGTTCCCAACAGTAGACTTTATCGCATTCGGGACAGTATGCGTCCAGACCTTCGTTAGAATGATATTTCTTCATAAAATCGTGAACTTTTGATAAATCCTTTGTCTTTAAAGTCATGAATAATTCCTCAGCTAACTCTTTCCCCAAAGAAGTACTGTGAGTAATCCCATTAAAAATTAGTTTTTCATCCTTATCTAATGTTCCTTTCCCTATCGTAAATATAACAGAAATTTCACCACAAATAGAGCAGGTAAGCTGGTAATTTTTCTCCGAGATCTTCTTTATCGGTTCAAGTGGTTTCTCTATTATTTTTTTAGGAGTTAGTAAATCAAATTCATTTTGAAATGCTTGAATTAATTTATCGAATATTTCTTTGGCGTTTATAATTAACCTTTCAGCTTTTTCATTATCGAAAGTTTTTAACTCGCTAAAAAACTGTGTTAAACGACTTTTCCCTGCTGATACGAAAATCTTAGAACTTTCCAAATATTTAACTTTTCCATCAATTCCCGCCCTTAGCAGTTCCCACGCCCCAATTATGCGATAATAACATTCTTTCACATCAGTAATCCAAACTTTTTTGATGCTCTCATCCAAATCCTGTTCAATTCTTAGCAAATCTACGATTTTATCTTTAATAACTTCAAGATCTTTAATCAAGTCTCTTAATTTCCAGATCCGTTCAATTATTTCTTTTTTAAGTTTTTTCTCTCCCATCTAAGATAGACATAGAAATAATGCTATTTATTTGTTGATTACCTACAGAAGTATTATTAGGTCAAATTTAGCTTAGCTGATTGTAAAAAAAATAAAAACATATAAAAAAATAATAGATTTTTAATTTTACTTGGAATAAGTACCAAATTGCGGAAAGATCTTTAACTGTTCGGAGGTAAATATGGGTCCATCTTTACAGACGCTAATATCGTTGTTCTCTCCAACGCAACAAGAACCGCACAATCCTACACCACATTTCATTTTCCTTTCTAATGAAGCTTGAATTTCAATTTTTTTATCTTTAGCGATTTCGAACACCCGCTTCATCATTACTTCAGGACCGCAAGTCATGATTAGATCAATATTTTCTCTATCGATAATTTCCTCAATAGTATCAGTTACAAAGCATTTTTTACCAACTGAACCGTCGTCAGTAGTGCATAATGTACTAGGTATCCAGTCAATTAACCTGTCGGCAAATATTAAAGAAGGCTCGTCCTTTGCTCCAATTGCGATAAAAATATTTTTTTTATTTTTCTTTAACGGTTCGATCAGTGAAGTAACTGCTGCGATCCCCATACCGCCTCCAACAACCAGTATATTTGAAGCGTCTTCGTAATTCCAAGAATTTCCGTAGGGTCCTCTGATCCCGATCGTATCGCCTTCATTTAACTCAAATAGTTTTTCTGTTCCTTCGCCAATCTTCTGAACGGTTATTTCCAATAAATTACCTTCGACCGCTGAGATTGACATTGGTAAGAAATCGATATCGGGAAGCCAAAGAACTACGAACATACCGGGTCTATATGCCCTGGCAATGCGCGAGTTTCTTATCCAAAAGCTCTTAATCTTGGGAGAATGCGTGACTACTTTTTCGATTGGTGAAATATCAGTCTTTCTCCGAGTAATATCCAGTATTGTTTCTTCGTTGTCTTTATCGAGAGATTTATCTTCTAGAAATCCGCTTTCTAAAACTAAATCGTACAATTGTTTACCACGTTCGGTTCGTATAATCAATGTTTTCCATTCGTCATCACTTCCGATGTTTCCTACCGAGATGTCAGAAAATGAGGCGGTGTAATCAGAACACGAAAAACAGGCGTTCCGAATGGATTTGTCGTATATTTTATTTAATGGAATCTCTTTTTTCGCGCCATTAGCGTAAACTATCATCTTGAAATTGTCTTTATCAGTCTCTATTTTGGAAATCTGCGAGAGATCGATACCATCATCTTTGAAAACTTCGTTTAATCTTTGATTGTGAAAAGTCCCAAAACAAAAAGTACCAATCGCTAAGGAAACTAGATCATAAGCCTCGTAATCAAACCTAGGGTGATTTTGAATCTTTCTAAGTCCCTGAATTTGACAGCCAGGTCCAACCACAGCAATGTCTACATTTCCTTTATTAATTGTATCCCCTATTAACGAAAGAGTGGGACTTTGACTCGGCTTGTATCCTATGCCTTTGAAGAGGTCTTCTTTTGTCTCTGCTATGATGGGATATGGTCGAAAATTTTCGTCATTATCGGTAATAATTGCGCTATCTATTAGACCTTCTTCCATAGCTATATATAATAACGCGGTGAGGGGACCTGCTTCTATTGGTAATTTTTCTTTTGCTTTATCGGTCAATCGAACTGAAACAATCTCAATGTAATGACCTAATATGTCATCTTGCTTTTTTCCGAACACCCATTTATCCAATAACGAAGTAGGGATTTGATCAATTCCAGTCTTAACGCATAGATTGTAGCATAACCCGTATCCGTCTCGACAGGTGTTCATTTCTTCGCAAGATCCGTCTTCAATTGGGATTTCTTTTTCAGCATCGAATTTAATATTAGCACAAAAAGCTCCGCATCCACCACAATAAACGCATTTACCCGTTTGTATGATTTCAGAGCTGAGTTCTTTCCAACCTTTCTTAATTTTCTCAAAATACATGTTAATTTACGCCTCCTGTTTAATCTTTTTTAAAAATTCTAAGGCTTCTTGTTTTCCAAGTTCAAAAGCTTCTAAGTTCGTATCCAATGTTGATTTTGGAACAAAAGACTTCAAGGTTTCAATTGCTGACTCTTCGGAAAAAATTTTAGATAAAACGGTGAAGGCTCCAAATAAGATCGTATTTCCGTAAACTGTATTTCCATATTTTTCAAGTGCGAGTTTTTGAACTGGTAAAGAGAGCGCCTTATCAATGCGTTTAGCGGTTCGAAACTTTTTAATGGTTGAAGGATCCCAAATTAGAAACCCCGTGTTTTCTCCAGATTTAATATGGTTTTTCTTTACATCGCCCGCGGATTCTTCAGATAGTACTATTAAAAAATCGTAGGGTTCCAATGCTTTTGGGTAATCGATCAAATCATTATCTTTATCTAAATCGACAACCACTTCAGCCCAACATTTTCCACCGCGCGCTGCAGCACTATAAGCTTCAGTTTGCGTCGCAGCTAAGTTTTCATATAAAGACGCAGCAGTGATAATCATTTTGCTGAGGGTTATAACCCCCTGTCCACCAAATCCCGCAATTCTTATTTCGTATCTTGCCATGAATTAACCCTCCATTGCTTTTTGTTGAATTTTCGCATATTCTTCTGAATACTCAGGTTTTGTGTCGTCGTATCGGAACTCTCCAATGACATATTTATTAAACAGTTCTTCTTCAGTCATGAATTTTGCTTGATTCCGTCTTACTGTATTTTTCTTTATCCAGTCAATCATCTTTCCTCCGGTATCCATTTTCTGAGGTTCTTCTTCTTCGGCTTCCGAACCTAAGCTACTTAAATTCTTGCGTCCAAAATAAGTGACGCAAGGTGTTATAATCTCTATAACCGAAGTACCTTTATGGTTTAAAGCTTTTTTAAAATATTTCATATAGGTTCGTGGATGTGCAACAGTCGTTCTTGCCACATGAGTTGCTCCCGCAGCGAGGGCTAATTTAACACCATCACTTCTATTTTCAAACATCTGATACGGTGTTGTTGTGCTTTTTGCTCCAAAGAGAGTTGTTGGAGCCCCTTGTCCTCCGGTCATAGCGTAAATACTATTATTAAAGATAAATACAATAGCGTCTAAATTTCGTCTACATAGGTGAATAAAATGATTTCCACCGATTCCTAAACAATCTCCGTCTCCGGAAAAGATAATCGGTTTCATTTTTGGATTCGCCATTTTTAAACCTGTTGCGATTGCGGGTGCTCTTCCGTGAAGGGTTAATATCTTTTGAGCAGCTTGGTGAACTATCAACATAATTTGACTATAGCAACCAATTCCTACTACTAAAGGATAGAGCTTAGGATCTAACTTCATATCTTCAAATACTCTTGTGTAAATTTGACCTACAATTCCGTATCCGCAACCTGAGCAAAATCTTGTGGCAAAATTACCAAAAAGACTTCCGGCATACGATGCTTCCAAATAAGGATGTTCTGGTTTTTCATTAGGGAGCATTCGACCAATATTCGACATTATTTTACAACCTCCTTTATCTTTTTTAATATTTCATCGGGGTGGTGAAATTCACATACTTTTGGAATTCGTATTACTGGAGTTTCTAAGTGTGTAACTCTTTCAACTTGTTCTGCTATAAAACCTGTATAATTCAATTCAGGAACAATAATAGCATCCGCATCTTTGACAACCTCTTTTACCTTCTCATCTGGAAAAGGCCAAACTGTAATGAGTCTAAATATACCTACTTTTATACCTTCTTTACGAGCTATATCAACAGCTCGATAGCTAGCTCTTACAGGAAGTCCGTAGGCAACAATAATAATTTCTGCATCCTCCAATAAATATGACTCAGTTAGACTAATCTTATCAATATTGCTTTTAACTTTATCGATCATCATCTCGATGAAATCCATCGGTTTTGGAGTCGGTAATCCATCTGGCCCATGAGGTTGATGAATAAAAAGACCAGGACAATATTCAGTTCCCATAATGGGTGGTTTTGGAATATCGTATTCTCCCGATGTCTTATCCAAGAACGAATATACTCTTCCTGTAATTTCTTCTGGAAGTTCACGTTTTATTACTCTATCAAGGATCTCTTCCTTCGGAGGAATTTTTACAACCTCGTGAAGATGCCCTAAATACGCATCTGAAACGATAAAGATCGGACATCGATATTGTTCTGCGAAGTTAAAGGCTGTAATTGATAAATCGAAAAGTTCTTGGCACGTCATGGGTGCTAAAGCGATCACTTGGAATTCGCCATTTCCCGCAAATCTCATCAAACCCATATCGTTATGATGAGGTTCTGTTACATATCCAGTACCGGGGCCGTTGCGTTGGACATCACAAAAGACAAACGGAACTTCTAAGTTCGCAGCCATCGAAATAGTTTCTGTCATTAGAGAAAGGCCTGGACCAGAAGTTGCTGTCATAGCTTTTGCTCCTGCTAAAGCAGCGCCTACTACTGAATTAATTGATGCCAATTCGTCTTCCATTTGCATACAACAACCTCCAACTTCTGGTAATCTCCTTGCTAAATGCTCTATAACCTCTGTGCTTGGAGTTATTGGATATCCGCCAAAAAAATTCAGTCCAGCAGCTATTGCACCCTCAGACATCGCTACATTTCCCATCATAAGATGTTTTCCTTCAGTTAAAAATCGTTTTTTATCTTTTACACTCATTATATCACCTTTTATGTCTTGGCTTTATCAGCCGAATTTTGTTTTTCTGAATCGTCTATTACATATATCGCCCAGTCAGGACAGCCGAATTCACATCTTCTACATCCAGTACAATACTTTTCCTTTCCTTCCTTAACATGTGGGATGTAGGATATTCTCATATTTAGCTCGTCGCCTATTTCCAGTATTCCAGTTGGGCATACCGAGACACAAATCTCGCAGCCGCCACATCTATTTTTATTTAAAAACAGTGAAAATTTTTTTTCTTTATTTTCGATTAGTTTTGGAATTATAATCAACTCCATCTAATTTCTTATAATATTAATAATAATGAGATTAAAAATAAGAATTATTATAATCATTATTATAATTTTTTTATTAATTTCCTAGAATAAACCCAAAAAAGATTAATTATATTGAATAGATTATGTAGTTCATCTAACCTAATTTTTTATATTCTTCCAATATTTTATTTGCCACATCAGTTGTAGAACCGTATTTCTTTTCCTTACGATAATTGGGAGGTACCACATCAGCAGGAAGCGTTTTCCAATTTTTATCAATTTCAAGCGCCCCGGCTAATGTATTTTCTAAAACTTTCAATAAATTTTTGGATTCATTAACATAACCTAGGTAATCCAGCATCATGCAAGCAGAGATAATGGTTGCGCTCGGATTTGCAATGTTCATACCTGTTATATCGGGTGCAGAACCGTGAGTAGGCTCAAAATAGGGTGTTTTAGAACCGTATACACCAGAACCTGCTAAACCCAAACCTCCAATAATCTGTGCGGCTTCGTCCGAGAGGATATCTCCCATCATATTTGGAATGACTATTGTATCGTGCTCTGCGGGAAAGCGTATCAATCTCGCAGCAAAATCATCCACAATATAAGTCTCAACTTTAAGCTCCGGATACTTCTTTTTTGCGATCTTTTTTATCCTCTCAATGAACATTCCGTCTTGAGCTCGAAGGACATTTGGTTTACAGACTATCTCTAATAATCCTTTTCCAACGCCTTCTTCTTTCCTTTTTTCGCATAATTGGCACGCAACTTCTCCAATTCTGTCCGTTGCTTTTGGAGACACAATTCTTAAACCATAAACAGCCTTTCTTGTCCAGCGTTCTATATCAGCTTTATAGATAAGACCCTTTTTAATAAGCTTTCTCAGTTTTCCTTCTTTGCCAGCAGACGCATACATACCTTCTGTGTTTTCTCTAACAAAAGCGTAATTTACATTTTCAACGCATTCCGTCTTCAAATTCGTATAAACACCTTTAAAATACTTTATTGGTCTAATATTTGCGTAATTACCTAAGCCCCAACGCAAATACGCCAGAACTTGCGTAGCAGTTTCGTGAATAGCTCCAAAAAGAACGGCGTCGCAGTTATCAACACTATTCCGGGTCTCGTCTGGAAAAGCAGTACCATACTTTTCCATAGCACTTTCGCCGCATGGCATTTCTTTTATTATCAATCCAGGAACTTTCATCGCTTTTAAAACACCAACAGTCGCGTTAATCACTTCTGGTCCGATTCCGTCTCCTCCTAAGGCGGTGACGACTTTTTCCTTCTTTTCTATATTTGGACTCTTTAAGACGCTAATATTTTCTTCTGTCATAATTATTGCTTTTCATGTTTAGCTATTTTCTATATATTGATAAAGGAAGCACTTCTTTTTTAGACTATATTTTATTCTATGATAAAATGGTATTAAATCACAATAGAGAAAATTTAAAAATAGAAAAATATTTTTTTTTTTGAAATTACTTATTCTTTAATTCTTTTAAGAGCATCTCCTCTAAACCACCGTTCTTCAATATGTTCAATAGTATTGGATGAATTTGTTTTCCCTTTAATATTTTATTTGTTCTCAAATTCTTAACTTCCGCTTTTGGCACATTTATTTCTATTTGATCTCCTTGAGTGAACTCATCTAACACATTTTTAACCTCCAAAATAGGAAGTGCTCGCGCAAAAGAAGACCTATAAAAGATGCGAGCAAATGATTCCGCCACGATTGCTACAATTCCTTTAGCTTGCAGTATTGCTGGGCCGGTCTCACGACTTGAACCACATCCGAAATTTCTCCCTCCCACTATTACGTCGCCATCTTTAACTTTGGAGGGAAAGTTTTTATGAATTGTTTCGCACGTATGTTCTAACGTAGCTTGTAAGTCGTCTAAATACTGTCCGGGAGATATTGCATCGGTATCGACGTTATCGGGAAAGATCCACAATTTTCCCCTAATTATTTCTTTATATTCTTTAATTGCATCTTTTCCTACTATTGCCATTAACTCACCATTCTAATAATCCTTTGGATCTGTTATCACTCCATTAAGTGCGGAAGCCGCAACAGTTGCGGGAGAGCCCAAATAAATTTCAGAAGCTGCACTTCCCATTCTTCCTTGAAAATTCCGATTTGAGCTAGATATACATCTTTCACTAGGACCTAATACGCCTCCTTGGGCTCCAAAGCATGCTCCGCAGTTTGGGTTAGTAATTATTGCCCCTGCTTTAATAAGTGTTTCTGCAACGCCAGTCTTAGCAGCCTCGAGCCATACTTCTTGAGAAGCAGGGGTTACGATCATTCTAACATCTTTATGTATCTTTTTGCCCTTTAAAATTTTAGCTGCGACGACTAAATCCTCATATCTTCCGTTTGTACAAGAACCAAGAAATGCCTGATTAATCTTAATTTCGGAAAGTTCTGACGCAGGTTTGACATTATCTACCGTATGAGGGCAAGACACTTGTGGCTCGAGGTTATTAACGTTAATCTCGTAATTCTTTTCGTAATTTGCGTCGTCGTCCGGTTTCACGAGATTCAATGATTCAGACACTCTTCCTTTGAGCCACTCAAGAATTTTTTGATCCGGTGGTCCAAATGCGAATTTGGCTCCCAGCTCCAAGGCAAAGTTTGACATAGTCATTCTCGACGAAATGCTTAAATTTCTCATCGTGTCGCCTGTAAATTCCACAGACTTATAATTTGCTATTTCCGCTGTATATTCGCCGGCAATTTTAATAATTATGTCTTTGCTCATAACATTTTGCGGGAGAGTGCCTGTGATGTGAAATTTAATTGTTTGTGGTACTTTAAACCATAGTTCTCCTTTAACATACGCGTAAAAAAGGTCAGTGTTTCCAACTCCGCAACTTGCTGCGTTGAACGCACCGTATGTGGGAGTGTGACTATCCCCACCAACTATTAGCATACCCGGTTTAATGTGTCCTTTTTCTGGTAGTACTTGATGACAAATCCCCTCTCTTATATCATAAAAGTTTTCTATTTTGTGTTTTTTAACAAACTTTCTGATTAGATCGTGGACAGCAGCCCACTTTTCTGTAGGAGCAGGACAATAATGATCGAATAGAATTATTATTTTGCTCGGATCGAACACTTTACGTTTTTTAGAAGGTCGAATTTTACGAAAATCCAAGAGAACTTTCGCAGTACCAAAATGGCTCATTATCAAATCAATCTTTGCATTAATAATATTCTCAGGAACTATTTCACCATCTCCAATTACATGCGTAGAGAGAATCTTTTCCGCAATGGTCATGCTCACACTTATTTCACCACGAATTAGTAATTGATTTCCTCACAGATTAAGTTCAAGTAATTTCTTCTTGTTCAATTCAACTTTCTCGGGTTTTAAATCGTAAAGCAAGCCGAACAGAAGTCCTGCGATGAGCATGAGTATTAGCGGAATTAAAGCAAATTGAATTCTCAAACCCCAAATTGCTAAGTCAGGTTGATTTTCTATGCCAGGGTTAAAACCCGTTGTCAAGTGAATTGCCCAGAAAGTAAATGCCTGGATTATTATTGATAACCGAACCATGAATGTTCTTATACCTAAAAAGATACCTTCTTGTCGCTTTTGAGTGTCAATTACAATTTCATCAATGCAATCTGAAAATACGAGTTGATTTCCAAGGTAAATCGATCCCAATCCAAATCCCAAAATTCCAATTAAAATGACTAACATCATCAATCCCTGAAAAAATATTAGTGGTATAAGAAAGATTACTGCCCAAAATAGTCCAATCAAGAATAAATTTCTATGTCCAACCTTTCCAACAAGTTTTGCCCATAAAATTACGCCTAATAACTGACCTACCAATAAAGCCGCAGCGATATATACTTCGCTAGAGGCAGGTAATCCCAAAATATATGGCACAATGTAAGGTATTGAAGCCATCATTATCGTAATTAGGGAATGGAAGGCGAGATAAGCCAAAAGATAGGCAAGAAAATTCTTGTGCTTTAGAGCAATTTTCATAGATTTAAAAAAAGAGTCTTGCTTTTTGTTCTCTTCGGCGTAAACATGCGCACAATCTATCATTTCCTTGGTTTCTTTACTACCGGGCAACGATAATAGAAACGCTCCAAAAGAAATAAATGCCATGACAATCATTGCGATCACGTACGATTGCTTATCGCCGTAAGTAATGAATAATGGAGGAAGAAGCGTACCTAGCGCAGTTGCTAATAAGCCTAAAGGGCTTCCAATACCTGCGATTTTTCTTCTTTCCTTATCAGAGCGAAATTTATCTGGAAAGAGGGCATAATAATTCGTCATCCATCCGGAATAAACCGCATCGTAAAGACAAATTGAAAACAGTAGCCAGCCAAATATAAACATAGAGTGAGTAGTAGCATCAAGGTTAGGTGGTGTAAAGACAATTATAATGAGAAAGCAATATGGAATACCTGTGGCTACTATCCAAGGAAACCTACGTCCCCATTTGTTCCAGAATCGATTTGGTTTGTCAGAAAAATAACCGATTAACGGATCGTTTATCATGTTCCAGAAACCATATAATACATACGCAATTAGAACTAAAGTAACATCCAAGCGAACTTCGTTCTCGTAAAATGCGAAGACTCTCGCTGCAAATACCGTAAATAAAAACGAACGAACAAAATAGCCAAATGAGAAAGAAGTATACACTTTTGAGGGGTATTTATAACCCGAATCATCTAAACAAGCATCCGATTGTGAATTATTTTGATTTTTACTCATATCCCTATCGTTTTAATTTGCTAAATAGTTATTTTGATATACTCATCGAAGTTTAAATAGATATCTATTCTAAAACTATTTAGTGTTATCTGACACGAACAGGATAATTTTATAAATAGAATAAAAAAAATAATGAATAAAATTATAATCGTTTTTTTAACCAGTCTGGTGTTATCCATCCGAAATAAAATACGATGGAACTAACCATCAATATAATTCTAGTAATGGGAAAGTCTAAAATTGCGTCTAGAACCGAACCAGTCGACCATAATATAAAAGCAACCAACAGAAATTTACCTTTAAAAGATATCTCTTTATCGGGAGATTTAATCGATCTTACAGAGATTAATAGGCCAGTTATTAATACGATAATTATTACAAAGATAAAGTATCCAATAATTGTGGTTGACCAAGCAGTATCAACTGGTCCTTCTTTTATTCCTATAAGTTCTGTGTTGGTAATCAAAGCGAAAGCAATGTAAATCTCGATAATGATATTCAATATTAAAAATACTATAAATATAATCAGTTGTTTTTCCTTATAAAGAAATTCAGTTGCTGCTGCAATCCAAAGCATAAAAAACATCGGTACTAATCCGATTGCGACGAAAAAATAGACTACTTCGATAAGGGGCATACCGGTGATTAGATAAGAAACAAAAGATATTGAAACTGCCATGTAAGGGCTAGACATACCAATCCATCCGAGACCAACGTATAATAAGGTTTTTTGCTTATATCTAAAGTATTTCAACGCTATAACGATACCCACATAAACAACTATAATCGTAAATATTAGTCCCGTTAATCCATTAGCAAACTCATCTGTTGTAAGAGTCATACATTATATCCTCAGTTTAAATTTTGAGTTATAAATTTTTATCTTTAATTAATTAATTAGGGTATAAATCTATCTTCGAGTTTTCTTAATTAAACTTTCGTATTA
>WJKD01000461.1 GCA_014729315.1 Promethearchaeota archaeon
AGGAACGAGTTTTTATTTCACAGTTCCGTTGGATTTGAATAAATCCTAACTCTCAAACCCAATAGATTAAGTAAGAATGTGTTTAACTTACTAAAAATGCTATATTTTTTCAATAGAAATATTATGACTCCTTTTTCTTTTCATTTATTTTTTTTCGATCAATAAATTTTACTTTTACTTTGGTTCAGAGCTCGGCTGATAAGCCGAGCATTCAACAAAATTTATTAGCGACTTAACATATACGAATGTGATTACGGGACGGTTGGTTGAACCATTTTTTCCTTTTTGGCACGACACCCTTGCTATGTGCTTTGGGTCGTTGATCCATTTATTTAAACTTGGTCGGCATCGGCGTTCTGGGTAAAGCCCGCCTACACGGCAGAACTATCTTACTGAGAATTAGGTATACCTTCGTGGTAATCCTACAAATGAAACTTGGGAGAAATCCCCTTGGGATGCTACCCACATAAAGTAGGTGCCCAATACCGTTCTGTAGTCTCCTAACAACAAAATAGGATAAGGAAAATTAAATGGGACCATTTAACTATGAGTCCTCCAACAGATTAAAACTTTTTATCGTGGCGGTGAAAAGTTAATTGGCGGGGATAGTTCAAGATCGGTCCCATAACCTTGAGAGGTTAAACATAAAATGGAAAAAGAGACTAATAAAGGTTATGGTTTTCGCACAAAATATCAGTATGGTGCGGGGGTTGATGTCCATAAGAATTATGTTATTGCTTGTGTGGCTGTAAAGCGTTCAAACTCCATAGAAAGACAAGCCATTCAGCAATTTCCACGTAATCCCGTTGGATTGAGAGAGATGAGTAGATTTTTGAAGAAATATCTCCTTTCTACAATAGTAATGGAAAGTACGGGAGTCTATACTCCTTTCGTTAAAGAAGGATTAGAAAAGACTACATGGCATGGGATAACACCCAAGATTCTTGTTATAAATCCTTCCATGATTCGAAAATTTCCAGGAGAACTTCACGCAGACCCACAAGATGCGTTTGACTTGGCTAAACTGGGAATATTAGGGTTAGCTGAACCCTCATTTCTCCCAAAAGAAACACTTAAAGAAATTAGATGGTTAAGCAGGAGAATTTTTTTTTATACAAAAGACTGCACACGAGTGAAAAATAGAATTAAACAGAACTTAGACTTATGGGGGTTATCCCTTCCGCAATTTGATTTAAATTCCACATGGGCTTTAGATCTCTGTAGAATATTGATATTTCAAGCAAGGGGAAACATGAAGAAAACATTGAAGATGATAGAGCACGAGGAATGTTCGCTTCGATCAAGTAGTATTACAGCCATCTCCCGAAGAAAAGAAAAATACGAGCGTTTTTTTGATGTCCAGCTTCCTCGTTCAGCCATTCGCATAATTGAATTGCAATTAGCGAATTTAAGTGCTCAGAATGCCATTATCAATGCCATCTCGAAAGAAATCGAGATGATTATAAATGATCATCCCAACTTGAGGGATAAAGTAGATAGATTAACACAAATTCCTGGAATAGAGGAACGATCAGCAACAACCCTCCTTTCAGAAATAGGCAATATCCGCCGCTTCCCAACTGTCAAGAAATTTCTTCAATATGTAGGATGTGCTCCTACGATTTATCAGTCAGGTACCATCCGTAAAGCAAGTCATTTAAACAAACGAGTCAACCATTTTTGTAAGCTTGTTTTCATGCATGCGGGGAGAGCGGTTTGCTCAAATGTAAAAAAGGACTCAGATCTTAAAGAATTTGGACGGAAACAATTAAATCGACATTGGAACAATAAAAAGCTTGCACATGCTAATACGGGCATTAAAGTTGCACGGATTGTCTATCATCTTCTCTTGAAAGGCGAAGAATATCAGCCGTTTTATGAAACTCGAGATACGTTGAATGTAACAAACACTAAAGCCAAAACAAATAAAGCGTTCCAGCTATCTAAAATTAGGAGAAAAACGCGCCGATACTTTGAGTACTTACGTTCAGCACTCGAACATCAACATGCCGAAAGAGTGCAATTAGTCTATGATGAGATTAAAACGATGTGGAATAATGAAATCGAATGATCAAGTGGATTTACAGCTTATCTCTAATTTTGAGTTAAAGGTTTCGCAGAAAAAAAATAATGGGATTCTCTAAAGGTTGCATCGCAACCTTTTTTGTTTAAATAGAACCAATTCATTTGTGCTCTAAATCACAAAAAAATAAGTTTTCACACCCATGCCCCCGACCTGCCCCCGTTGTGG
>WJKD01000462.1 GCA_014729315.1 Promethearchaeota archaeon
GTCCGTTATCTTGCGATTCCAATAAAACTTGAAGTAAAAAATAAGCAAATTGGCCGGTAAATGGAGGAAAAATTATGGGTTTTTTTAATTTTGGTTTTGGGTTGGTCGACGAGAAAGCGAAAGATCTCTGAGACCAAATATATTTAAACCAAGTTTTGATAAGTATTTCCCTTTTGAGCATTCGTAAATTATCCTTCAAGCTATAGCCGTCCATCGTTCCAAGCTTTTCTGGAAAATTCTTATATGGAATCCATTCCGAAAATCCTCCCTCTTTATAAACAACTCTTCCAGTGGTCCATTTTCTAATGGGATGATAGTAAGTATCGAAAAACGCTCCTTTAGCATGACCAGTTTTCAGTTGAGCATGCTCTAAGACAGGATTAATAAATTTAATTAAAGTTTGGACTATATCTTTATTTTTCATCCATAAATAAAGTGCGCTCGTTCCATAAATTGCGCCCATGCTAAAGCAACTTCCATAACTAGCCATTGGGCTCTTGATAAATTTATCGTGTTTTTTGTAGGGATAATGAATAAAGTTAGCGGGGACAATACCATCAGCACCCGAATGACAAAATAAAGATTTTAGAGTGAAGAACGCCTTCGATGCTTTATCTTTAAAATTCTTTGGAAATTGTAATGGTTTTATCGATTCAAGGTTTTGAAATTTTAATTTTATGGGTTTAATATAATCGTCACGGCCGAGATAAATGAAGATTTGAATCATATTTTCCTTTTTAAGATCGCTTTGAACTGATAATATCGTTCTTTTGTAATTTTTTATAAATCTAAATAGTTTCAAATGAGTTTGCGAAGTTGAAATAAGACTAAGTGACGCTTCGGGAGAGGATATTGTCCAAATCCCCGAGAATGCTCCAATATGGTTTACTTCGTGCTCTATGACATCAGCTGGACGAATTACTCTATAGAAGCTTCCAGAAAGTGCGCAATAATTCACAGAATTTTGTTTATTGAAGTTGGAGAAAATTTCAATTTTAAATCTTTTTAGATTCCTATTTGTAGATAAACAAGCTATTTCAATCAGATTTTCTGAGATTTTATTCCTGAAAATTAAGTTAACCGTGATATTGTTCTTAGAATTTGATAGTGATAATATTGATCCTCCATATTGATCCGTTTTTTGTTCAAAATCATCAAAATAAATGGTTTCATTTTTGAAGAGAAATTTAATACCATCTCCACAATAAAGCAGATTATTATCCGATTTGAGAAAAAACCTACCTATGCTAATCCAATTTTTTCTGGATTTCACTTCGATCGAGATTTGATTATTCTCGAAAATTAAAATTTTTTCCATCATCTCATAACTGGCGGTTAAAGAATAATTAAAGATATTTTTAAAAAAATTACTTAGAGATCTAGAGGATATTTCCTATGTTTTTCAATAGCATCTCTAAATGCCATAATGTTCTCCCAAGGGGCATTTAATATGGTATGGCTTGGGCCTGCGAAGTAACCACCGTCTTGAGCGGCCGCTTTAATGCAGCGCTTCACCTCTGCTTCTATTTCTCTAGGAGTTCCAAACCCAAGAATAGTATGATCCATACCACCCATGAAGGCTAAGCGTTTACCATACTTATCCTTAAGATTCTCTAGATCAACGCCCGCAGGAGCCTCTAAACTTTGAATACAATCCAGCCCTGCATCTGCCAAAAAACCAACAAGCTCATCAATGTAGCCATCAGAATGATGGATCACGAACATACTATGTTTTTTACATGTTTGATAAATCTTTTTGTGATAAGGGAGGAAAAACTTCTTAAACTGATCCAAGGAGACAAATGACTTTCCTTTGTAGCCTAAATCATCCCCATAAAAAAATATGTCCACACCAGCTTCTGAGAGTCTGTTAATGATTTCTATAACCGCTTTTGTATATTCTCTCATTATCTCGTGAATAAACTGGGGGTCCTTCCGCATATAGTAACCTAATCTGCCAAGAGTAATTCCTTGACTCAGTTCTTCGACCATATTTAATGGTGTTATAACCATCGGATAAAAATAGGGCGATATTGCCTCTACAAAACCTTCCCACACTTTAGGGGAATAATCGATCCTCTCGTTTATTCTATCTATTGGTTTACCATATTTATCCCAATATTCGTGTAAGATTTCTGGATTTTTAAAATAGCCATCAACATACCAACTGTAATCCAATCCGGTCTCAACTTGTTTAACATTTTTTCGTACTACACCGGTTAAAGTGTTAATACGACAATCCTCCGAATATTCAGATGGGGCTTTTTTGACCTTAACTTTTAACTTAGACATTCCGAACGGATCCATCTCAAAAATGTCAACATTCCAAAACCTTTGTTCGGTGATGAAATACTTAACCTTAGTGTAATCGTTTATCACTTGGGTTTTATACCTTTCTCTTTCTTCAGAATTAAAATAAACCCGGAAGACTTTTGAGGTGTGCTCAAATCCCATGTTATGAATTGGAATAAGGTCGGGTTCTTCTAATTCTAAAGTCCGAATGACCCTTTCTCTTTTTGATAAAACCATATTTTAAATTAACTTTTCTCTATAATAATACTTTTGTAACCTATGATTTGTACTGAAATATAAAAGCTCGAGAAGAAGAAATTTAGATTTAGCAAATGATTAAAGCTAAAATTCGTATTTCTTTTAAATATATTAATAGAGTAATAATAAAAAGAGCATTTTAAACTAAGTTCGCGTGTTAGCTTGGTTTTCTCAACAAGCACCAAAAGGGTACCTCAGTTTCAGGGACTATTCCGTGTTCGAGTATTTCAAATTCATATTTTTGGTAAAACGAGAAGTTTTTTTCGTTATTCGTTTCTAGATATATTGGTAATCCTTCAAGATCTATTATTTCAATCATAGCACTTATGAGCTGTCCACCATATCCTTTACTTTGTTCTGCTGGCTTAACTGCAATATTTTGGAGATACCAATGGTCAAACGGGGCGAGCTCTCTATGTTTAGATTCTTCATAATTGAATACAGTCATACTCCTTTTCATAGCTTTTATTTTTAAACCCACTTTGCGCATTGCGCGAAAACCACCATGTCTCATCATAGTCCACATAGAGGGAAATATTTTATTAGGAGGTAACCATACTATTATTCCTTCTAAATTATTAGATGTTGCGTAGACTACTCCGTTCTTAATACCGTATTTATAGATCATATAGAATCCATATTTCAGTTTTCGTCTTCTTTCTTTCTCATCGGGATATACAAATAAAGTTAAAGGATCGTCGTGAAAAGCATCTCCCGCCACTTCAGTAGCTTTTTCAACGTATTCCGATGTTAATTTAAAGAGATTGTCGAAATTGTCATACATAGTATAATTTAGAATGAATTTTATTTAAATGATTTCTAGTTCAATATTTATTAAAGCTTAATATTCTCGATTGAGATTAGAACTTCTGTTTTCAAGGGTTATTGAAATTTGGATTTATGAGAAATTCTCGAGAATCTAATAATTTTACAAAGAAGTTTCACTACTAATACTACTTTTTCAGTTCTGCTATTCCTATAGGAAAATCATCAAGATAATATCCATAAAATAAGAAACAATTTAAAAAAAATAAAAAAGAATAAAAGTAGATTTGATTTTTTTAATTAATCACCATACTCGTCTTCAATACCTAATCCGTTATCTTTAAACTCAAATTTTACATATTTTCTACCTTCAAATTGGTATTTAGTTATTTTAATTTCGATCAAGACCTCCTCTTGCTCGTTATAATCA
>WJKD01000463.1 GCA_014729315.1 Promethearchaeota archaeon
AATCTGAAACTCAGACGTCATTGGATTTCCTCGGAATCATTATTATGTGCCATCGGGATTTCAGAAGATGGCAAAAAAGAATTCTTAGGATTTTTACTAGGCGGAAAAGAATCCACCCAGAGCTGGGAATCACTTTTGTTAATGTTGTTGCAACGGGGACTTTCGCCGAATGATTTGAAGTTGGTCATTGTTGATGGAAGTCCAGGACTTTTAAGTGCATTAAGTTCACTGTTGGAAAAAGTTCCTATTCAGCGATGTATTATCCACAAAATCAGAAACATCGTTGGCAAATGTCCCCGAAAATTGCGTAGCATTGTCCCGGCTGAGGCAAAACAGATATTTTACGCAAGAAGCAAACAAGAAGCGCTGGATACATTTTTCGTTTTTAAAGAAAAATATAACACAACGTTGCCCCAGATCGTTGAATGCATTGAAAAAATTTGAATGAACTCTTAGCTTTTTATAATTTTCCTTACAAGCATTGGGCAAAGATCCGATCGACAAATGTGATCGAACGAGCATTTAAAGAATTCAGGAGACGGATCAAGGTTATGGAAACATTCCCAAATGAACAAAGTTGTCTCCGAATCATGTTTGCTTTGGCAAAATTATTAAACGAGAACTGGGAGTATCAGCCCATTAAGGATTTCATTGACTAATTTACACACTTTGGGAACTACTACCTTTAAAAATTGATGCTTATTTTAATTTAGTAATATTACGTTAACTAATATAAAAAATTAATAGATAAAACGCAAGAAAAAAATTACCAATTTGTAATTTATAGAGTCAAATAGACAACAAAATTCCAATAATGTAATATGTAATGTAATTTTCTCAAAAATTATTTTATAATCTTTATGTTCAGATCATAAAAGCACAAAAATTAAATTCATCAAGCATTACTTATCTTCATTAAAATGGATATAATTTTATAAAATACCCTCCGGCGAAGTTAATAATAAAAGTATTAGCACATTCTGGATTATGAAGATGTAACTTAAATCGGAGTGAAATTCGAATATCAAAATTATTACTCATATTAGATTATATTTTCATTTAGTAAAATTTATATACTGCCACCTTATATGCTTGAGCAATAAATCCCAGCGTATTTCAAAATTCTATTTAAGCAATCCGATCAATTGATTTGGGTGGTCGACCGAACGACTAAAGCTAAGTTTTTTTCTGAGATCCATTAAATACGAAAATACCGTTTGGTTTTATTTAGCTAAAAAACTGATTCGACTTTTTCTCCCTACCTACTGTGGTCTCCGGTCCGTGCCCGGGATAAATAATCGTCGAATCGGGGAGCGTGAAGATTTTCGTTCGAACGGATTTCATTAAATTATCGTAATCCCCGCCGGGTAGATCGGTTCTGCCGATGGAACCTGCAAAAATGAGATCGCCGACAAAAAGCCGGTTATCGACATGGAATGTCACGCTGCCAGGAGAGTGACCGGGTGTATGCAGGACATTCACTTTCGTATTTCCGATGTCGATTACATCTCCATCTTCCAGAAAGCGATCCGGCTTTGGTGTTCCCGGATCGGGCAATCCGAAAAACATGGCATGCTGCTGAACATCACTCAATAAAAATTCATCCTTTTGATGCATCGAAACTTCAGCGCCGGTTTTAGCTTTCAGTGCATGCAGTTGCGTCAAATGATCGACATGACCGTGCGTGAGGAGAATCTTGGTCAACGTCAATCCTTTTTCCTGTATCGCTCCCAATATTGATTTCATTTCATCACCCGGATCAATAATCGCAGCTCGCTTCGTCTGTTCGCATCCGATTAGATAGCAGTTTACAGCCATTTGTCCGACCACAATTTTTTCGAAAATCATGTTTACTCCATATGTATGAATCAAGCCAATTTCTGAAATATTATTCGAGTTTTATCCGGAGTGCGACGCTTTTACAGCCTGTCCAGGAAGTGCCAAAATAGAGATTAATGTCATTCTGAATGCGCCGTCTTTTTGGCGCATGAAGCCTGTCCTGAGCGAAGTCGAAGGGAATCTAACACCACGAAACTCAATATAGACATATGCTTAGTGGTATGAGATTCTTCGTCTCCCGCCAAGCGGGATCCTCAGACCTTATGTTTAAAATATGTAGAAATAGCCTCACAATTGTATTATATTACAGTTGAGATTCCCATAACAACCACACATAAAACAATAGGAGGCTATCATGGAACAATATACAAAATTAGATTTCACAG
>WJKD01000464.1 GCA_014729315.1 Promethearchaeota archaeon
GAATTCCGGAGGAATAGTGATCTTTTTTCGATACCAGGCAGGTCCCTCATAGCGATAAATCCGGTTAAGATGCGACGCTGATGTGTCCTGATTCAGGAAGCCTTTCCGGCGCAAATCAGTCGTGCCGGGCAATTCAATCACATCCTCCGGATCCGCCAGATACCACTTCTGCTGAATGCCGACATCGGCGCTGTCAATCGAAAACTGCCAATGACCTGACAGGTCAAGCGTCTGCCTGAGATGCTGCGTTTGTTTTTGGCAGGTAAAGAGGAAAAGTGAGATTGTTATTAGAGAGAAGTAGTTTTTGAGTGAGTGAAGGGTCATGGTTTCTCGTTTGTATGGATTTAAAATTCCATCAATCGGGTGTTCTCTCTGCCGCCTTCCTGTTGAACTGTTTCCATTTTGGAAACAGTTGCATTGCTATCAAGCTCTCGCTCTTCATATATATTTTTAAGATGTTTGGATATGGCTGGCACATTGACACCAAGCATCACCTTTAATAGAGTGTAGCCCGCGTTCGTTTTGTTGACGTCAACAAAATGATCGGGGATTTTATGACCTGATGTTTCACAGGCTGTCTTTGCCTTATTGATGACCTTGTTGAAATTTCGCCATTCGGTGTAGCCCGACAAATGTTGCAGGTCCTTTGCAAACCAGAATTCAATATAGCCCTTGGTGTGATTGCTGTAAGATTCAAAATCATCGGTTATCGATTTGATGAGCGCTTTTTTCATTTGAGGTCCCTATTATTTTCCAACTAATATCAAGTACACCGTTCCAGCTTGATTCATGGCAGGGTACGCGGATTGAGATATGTTGGGGTAAAAAGGCAGCCCGTGTGGGATTGCCCGATTGTTTAACTTATAAATATTTCAAGCCAACGTGCCACGAAAGAACAGGGTTTTGTTTCCGCCTGACCCGTTGGATAATATAATTTGCAGTACTAATAAAAAACGATAGTTTAGAAAATTCCTGCAATCCAATTTATCCAACGGGTTGAATGAACTCTGGATTGCTTTTCATCCGCCAATCTTCAAGGCGGATGAATTTGATGACCCGCCCTGTGCGGAGACGTCCGTCAGCTGACGGAGTGTAAGGAGGGCAGGAGAAAAAACTGCCTTTATCTGATTTGTGCAATTACTTTGATTATAGAAACTTATAACCGTTTGTAAATGTATTTTATATTTATTTCTTTCCTTTTAATTGTTTTACAACTCTGTCGAAATCCGAAATATAGTTTTTATCTTGTTCTATCCTATATTTATTGTATTTATCAATAGCAAGCTGATGAGCGACTTCTTTTGAGACTTTGCCGCTATTTTGCAATATTTCTTCTTCATTGAATTGTAAAAAAGCATTCAATTTCTCCGCCCAATCTTTCATATACATTACTTTGCCCTTGCTTGCCTGAAATTCAGCATAGTCGAGATACATATCTACAATATGGTTTAATTTTTTTAATTCATCTTTTTGCAAATAGTTTTTAGCTATTATCACATCACTTTTATAAATTTTACCTTTAGGGGCTTTTCGCCAAGTAGTTAATCCCATATTAGCTTTAGTTTCATCCACTCGTGAAACTATAATCTCTGCAGCCGTTTTGCCTGTAATAGCAAAATGCAGTTTATTTTGAACAGTAGCAAAGAAGCGTTCTGTCTCAACAGAATTTACCGAATAATCAACTGATGTGGCATAGATGTCCGTAATTTTTTGATATACCATTCTTTCACTTGCACGAATTTCACGTATTTCTTCCAGCAGTTCGTCAAAATAACGAGCGTCAAAGCGTGTACCGTGGATAAACCTGTCTTTATCAATAGCAAATCCTTTTAATATATAACTTTTAAGTTTATCGGTTGCCCAGGTTCTAAATTGAATACCACGGGAAGTGTTTACTCTATATCCAACGGCAATGATAGCTTCTAAAGAATAATGCTTTGTTTTATAATTTTTCCCATCACTGGCAGTTACCGAGTAATACTCGACAACTGAATTTTTGTCCAATTCCTTATCAGCAAAAATATTTTTCAGGTGTAGTGAAATATTGTCTGTGCTGCACTCAAAAAGCTTTGCTATGAGTTTTTGTGTAAGCCAAAGATTTTCGTTCTGAAAAAGAACACTAATTTTTATTTTACCGTCTTCGGTTTCATAAACCGCAATTTCATTATGTGTTGTTTGTTCCATATTAAATATCCATTTTACTCTGTTCCGCTAATTGCGTCGTTCTTATTCTATAAAAAGCATTGGTAAGCACTTTATCAATATCAAACGCACAACCAATTAATATTAATTTATCTTAGAAATCGGGTAGGTCACGGGGCTCTCGCCCCGATTCCCTTACAGAACCGTACGATTGCCGCATCTACGACCCACCATATTCTTTTAAGCGGACCTGTCCGACAATCTTCAAGGCGGATGAATCTGATGAACCGCCCTGTGCGGAGCCGCACGCAGGGTGGTGTGGAGAGCGGGGGAGAAAAACCCCCGCTTATCCGATTATACACCAGCAATAGAAATACTATGGTGAAACAAATGATTTTAAAGGCTTATCAAATTTACGATTTTTAATTATAGCTAAAATTGCACTAAGAACAATTAAAGTTGTGCCTAAAGGTAATGATACAAATGAGTTTAATCCGATTTTTGTAAGTGATTGTAAAATTATAACACCACTACCTATTAAAAATGAACTAATACTTGTAATATTATGGACAAGTGGGCGTGAGACATGATCTACAATATAGTCTTTTATAATTGCATTAAAAGGTACAGTTATTATTTCTTCATTTAAATCCATATCAATAAGAATTAAGCTTGCTGGCACAGGATTTGTAATTTTTATATTGTCATTAGGTTTTAAAGATATTTTTAGCTCTGATAGGGGATAAGTCAGACGAATTATATGTTGAGTATCCATTATAAATACATCTTCAGGCACAACCTTTACAATTATTCTTCTATCCCAAATGTTCTTTGCTGTTTTTTCATTGGCAACGGCTTTATAATCGTCTTTCAATGCTTCAATTCTTTTCTTTATTTTATTTAATAACTTCTTTGTATAAACATAAATATATATACGTGACCATTTTCCTTTTGAAAAATAATCAGGTGTAGCTAATGTTACATATGCATCATTATTATCAATAGATAATCTTTCATTTTTAATTTCGTTTTGAAAGATATTTAATAAATTTTTTACAGAATCTGTGTTTTTATTTAAATCATTTAAAGAATTTATCAATACAGAAAATCGCTCATTTAATAATTCATTATAGTGGATAGAAGTATCTTTATATCTTTTAGTAACACTATCAATTGATTTTATTAAATTATAATTCTCTTCTGATGTCATTTTTTGATTGTCAATTATTTCATGGAATCTGTTAATTAATTTATGATATTGATCGGATGATATTTCCTGTAATTCTAAAAATTTACTAAAGCTTTCTTTAAGATTTGAATCCATTTCGAATTCTATTCTTTTCATTGAAGCAACGATTTTATAAAATTCCTTCTCTGACGGTAAATTTATATGGGTTTGTTTATATATAAAAATTTTATTAGCAACTTGAGAGTATAAATCCCAAAGTTTATTACCTTCCTTTGAGAATCCATAAAGTGAAAATGAAAGAAAAATGGTACCGATTATTCCCCATAATGTTGTTTCAAATGCTTTATTTAAACCACCAAAAACATGCGAAATACCAACATTTATCAAATTTGACGATAAATTTGCAACAGAAATAGTATCCAAACCACCGATTGATTCTAATAAGCCTACAATTGTGCCGAACAAACCAAATAATATTAATAAGGAAGAAATTAATCTTGGAAATTTTAAGTACGATTCTAATTTACCAGCCTGAGATGATAAAAGACTATCAAGATTTGGACTGTAAATAGCTTCATTTATTAATTCAGCTGCAAGTCCTTTAAGCTCTATTTTCTTAAAGTATACATTTTCAATAAACAAATCTAAATTTTCATTTTTCTTTATCTCAGTTTGTAAATATATTTTAGTTTTTCTGTATTTTAAAAATTCTTTATATCCTTTATAAAATGCTATTACCGCTAAGAAAATTATAAATATTGTTATTGGAGAAGTAATCATGCTCTTCTTACCTATTTAAATTGAATATAATAAACGAATTTCTATTCGTCGTTGTAGTGCTCTTTGAATTATAATGTTTTCATCATTTTTATCATCATAGGGTTCGTAAAAGGATTTTCCAACAGCAGAAATTATAGCTCTTTTAATTATATTCTGTTTATTTAAAAATCTAACTACTTCAACTGCACGAAGAGCCGATAATTCTAAATTGTCTTTAAAAGGAGCAGATTCTTTAACAGGTACATCATCAGTATGCCCTTCAACTTCAATTGATAAGAAATATTTTTTTTCATCAAAATAAGATATTATCTTAGCAATATCATTTAACACATTTAAATTTACCATATTTAATTTTGTTGACCCTGATTGAAATAACAACTCACCTGGTAATCTTATTTTTTGTACTGAACCATCTGATGTTATTTGGATCTCTACTTTTGGATGATACCTTTTAAAATAACTTTTTAGTGAGTCTGAAACTTGTTGTTGTCTCTCTTGAATTACAAGTTGTTTTCGTACATTTGATGCTGCAACAATAAAGTTACTTTTTGATATTAAAAAAGAAGATATTAGAAGGATAAAAACTGCTAAAATTGCAATTAATATATCTAATAATCCAGGCCAAGGTAATGATAAAGATTCTGAAAAAATTCCTTGCCGATTGTATTTATAGTTTATCATTTCTTTTTATTTTTTGAACATGTATTTTTGAATTATAGTGTATAACTAAAAGGATTTTATCTGTTGTTGAGCCCAAAAAAGAAGCACATTATGGCAGATTGTGTGCTTCACTCTCACAGATGCAGCATGGCATAAAAACTTGATGCTCAATGACAGATAAAATCAGGTTGAACGATGCCGCGA
>WJKD01000465.1 GCA_014729315.1 Promethearchaeota archaeon
ATTCTATAATTAAAAGTCAGGATATTGCAACGCAAGAAGAATTAAATAAAGATAAAATGTCAAAAACTCTTAAAAACTCATCTCTGAATTTTACAGAAGAAGAACTTCAGTTAATAGCAGAATTCGCAATCGATAAGATTGCCCAAAAGATTGAGCAAGAGGATCCTCAATCTGCGATCATGAATAATTACTTTAAGATGTTCGAGCCAAAAAAGAAAGTGATTGAACAAAAAGAATTTTCTATTGGCATAAGCGTTGCCGGTTGGATTATTTTAAGCCTTTGTGCGTGGTATTGGATATTTTTCTTTTTTATTATGAAAGATTTTGAACCGCTTACGTATACGACTTACATTACACTTATTCTAATTAGTCTCACATTAATTAATCGATTTGAATCCACGCTTCTTAATTCAATAACCAGTATATCGGTGTACGGATTCTTTACAATCACTTTGTGGTTGATTCCCGTTTCGAGTGACTTCTGGGGCTGGATGACGGGACCCATTTTACATGGTGCGATGGCAGGGTTTCAAATGTATCTGGTGTTCCACCGCAAAATTGCCGTAAGTAAAAGGTATATTATATGGGGATTTCTGTTTTATATTATTTTTTTAAGCAGTTACGACACATTTGCCCGTTTAAATATTATCACCGATACGCAGAACATTTTTCCCGAATTAATGACGGCTGTGTTCTCATTTTACACATTAGGGCTAACCAGCATCATGTTGTACTTTTATAAGAAGAAATTTGGCATTTTGTTACCATAATTTTTTTCTCTCATTTTTTTATTTTAACATCTCTTTTTCTGTTTTTGTATTAACTTTCATTTATCTAACGCGATTTAACCTTTAACACGATTTTAAGAGAACTGTTTTATAGGTTGTCTTCTTACCTATAAATAGCTAAAATAGTAAGTAAATTTTAGACCAGTAGAAGGGAAATGTATCTTTATGTCAGAAAATCGATTTATTTACGAGGATGAAATTCCTATTGCGGTTCCAAAAAGTATAATGGTGTTTGCAGGACATCCCGACGATGAGTTAATATCATGTGGAGGAACCATCCTCAAGTACCAAGAACTTGGGTCGGATATTACCGTGGTAGTTGCCACGACGGGATTAGGAGGATATGCGAAAAAAGACCAAAAGGAGGAGATCTTGGACCAGAGAGAAAAGGAGCTCGAATTAGTGTCTGAAGTATTGAATTGTAAGTTCATAGAGTTAGGATATTCTGATATGCAAATAAATCGAAAAAAAATCTCAAAAATTACAAATTTAATTAGAGATCAGCAGCCGCAAGTGATCATATTCCCACATTATACCGATTTTCATCGAGTTCATCGCAATTTATCGTATGTTGTGAGGGAAGCAGTCTATCATTGTTCCACTGGTAAAGCTTATGGTGGACATGGCCGAGATTGGAAGCCGTTGGGAGTCTATTACTACGAAAGCCCATCGTGTAAATTTCAATACATAGAAGGATCTGTGTTTGTTGTGGTCGATATCGAAAAGTACTGGGAGAAAAAAGAGGAGATTTTTAACCATATCTACATTTCGCAGAAAGAAGTGCTGGAAAGAGTGCTTGATTGGGCAGAAGATACCGCCGTGTTGCGGGGTAACGAAATAGGAACGCAATATGGTGAAGCGTTTATCCCCGAAACTACCTACACACCCCTAAAACTATTGTTAGTGTGATTCTTTGGAGAATCCAATAGGATTTTTGCAAATATTTTCCTTTATCAATTATTAAAGAGAGAGTAAAGATGATAATCGCTGCGGTCGACATTGGAGGCACCTGGATTCGCGTATCAATATGCAGTTCAGATTTGAACGAAAAAAACATTAAGATCAAAACTGTTCGAACTCCTAAAGACCATAAATTTGCTATTAGCAATGCTATTTGCAAGTTGCTCCAAGAATTGATGGAGGAAAATGATATAAACACCAAAGATATGGTAGGTATCGGTTTAGCTTCTGCAGGACCATTAGACATGCGAAATGGTGAAGTGTTTAACAATGCAAATCTGGGATTTAAGACTATTCCGTTGAAAAAACCTATCGCTGACACTTTTCCGGGAATCCCAATTAATTTAATTAACGACTGCAACGCTGCTGTGTTAGGTATCCATTATTTTGAAGCGAACGAGAACGAAAAGGATAATTTGGTCTACATAACAATGTCGACAGGAATAGGCGGAGGCGTTATTTGTAATGGTCATCTTCTACTAGGCAAGGAAGGGAACGCAGCAGAAATAGGCCACGGTTTAGTGGAACCGAGAAGTAAGTTACAGTGCAATTGCGGCGCTTACGGATGCTGGGAGGTTTATAGTTCCGGAACGGGCGTAGAAAACAGAGCGTTAAGTATGATTGAAAGTGAAAAGCTAAACGCGAATGTCTTGATGGAAATCGTCAATAACGACACTTCAAAAATAACTGCAAAAGAAGTTTTTGAGGCAGCGAGAAAGGCAGACGAACTCTCGAAAAAAATAGTCCAAGATTGCGTTTTTTATTCTAAAGTCGGAATAGGGTTAGTAAATAACTTTTACGACTGTTCGAGCATCTATTTTGGAGGGGCAATGATGAAAGATAAAGATCAGATTCTAGACCCTATAATCGCACAATTTGAGAAAGATCCAATTCAATTTACTATTAACCACCCTCCAGAGATGAAGATGACCAGGTTGGGCGACGAAGTGGGTTTGAGAGGGGCTTTAGCACTTATTAAATACAAACTGGAGAATAGTCCATTAGTAGCCGCTTTATGACTTCGCGTTTAATTGCAACTTCAACAAATCTGAGGTCAATTGTAAATTTTTTTGAGCATTGCTCTTTTCCTTGGCTTCACTGATTATTCGAAAGATTGGTTCGGTGTTTGATGGATGGACAAGCACGAACCAGTCGTTATCTTGGCCGAATCTGAGGTCAAAATCAATTTGTTGCACATCGTATCCCTCGTTTATTAACTCGTCTTTTAAATCTTTTATAACTAGCTTAACATTCGCATTTCCAATAGGAATGTATTCCCGAACTGCTGAAAATTTGGGCAATTTAGCAACTAAAGTAGAAATTCTTTCTTGTCGTTCTAATAAAATCTCGATGATTTTAACCGCAGCGAATATACCGTCCCGTGTATTATTGAAATGGGGAACTATAACTCCTCCGCAGGATCCTTCACCTCCAAATACAAATGAATTACTATTTTTATCGTGCCCACCTTTCATTAAATCGAACATAGATTTTGCCAAGTAATATTCTCCTACTGGCGTTCGAAGGATCTTTCCGTTATATTTACTAATTATAGTGTCAAACATCAAAGAAGAGGCAAGATTAGTGACAAAAATGATTTCTCTATTTGTTTTTGCCATTTCTTGCGCATAATATTGGAGAATTAATGCCAAGCTCACATCTTCGGAGTAGTATTCTCCTCCATCTCCGATCATAGCTAACCTATCAGCATCGCAATCTTGAGCAAATCCAATATCCAAATTATTATCTTTAATTTCATTCATTAAGTCCGTTAAATTTGCCTGGATGGGTTCAATAATTCTTGGAAATCTGCCCGTTTCGTCAAAATCGTTATTTATTAGAGAAATCTGGCAGCCAAGTTTTTTCAATAAATCGGGAACAACAAATTTACCGGCACCAGCTCCAGAATCATATCCAATGCATATGTGATTTTTATTTTTAATTCCATCGAATTTGATAATCGAGAGCAGATCATTTACATAACTGCTAATTGCTTCTTTATTCTTGTATTGTTGATCGAATGATACAGCCTTATTTATATCTCGTGCTTCTAAATGGATTTTTTCTAAGATTTGTTGCATATCGTTTATTTCTTCTTTATTCATAAAAGTATAGTCCGAGAGTAATTTTATTCCGTTCCATTCAGGAGGATTATGAGAACCTGTGACGATGATCCCTCCAGGGATTGATTCTTTATTCTTTGTATAAATCACAATAGGAGTTGGACAGATTTCTAGATCTATAATATCACATCCCGCTTCGATCAATCCGCTTACGATATTTGATTGCACCTTCACGCTACTGGGGCGCGTATCTCGACCAATCATCACTTCTTTTCCATCTAACCAAATTCCGTATGCCAGTCCAATTTTCTTAATCGTTTCGTAGCTTAAATTCTTACCCGGGATACCCCTAATTCCACTTATGGTAAAAATAAAATCCTCGTTCATCATCGTTACTTAAGATAAGGAATTATTACAATAAATATAATATAACAAGAAAGATGTGATTAAAATTCATACTTGTTGATATCAAAAAATCTATTGGAAACCATAAATTAAATTGAATGATCTTATTTAGTTCAATTTATGTTTTAAAAAATTTTTAAGTCGTTTTAAAAAATGGTTACTGTGAAAAAATGGAAAGAAACAAAGGGAGAACAAATTCTTTTAGAAGTAGGTATTGACAAAGATCAACTTGTTCTAGATTTTGGATGTGGAAAGGGAATATATTCGGTTCTTGCGGCTAAGATCGTTGGAGAGGGAGGGAAAATATATGCGTTAGATTCCAACGACGAAAAACTTCTCCACGAACTAAGGGACGCAGTTACAAAACAGAACATAAAAAACATCAAAATTATTGAAACTTCAGGAGAAATTTCATTACCATTTAATCAATACACCCTTGATGTTGTATTGATCTACGACGTGTATCACCTTCTCGACAAGAAAGAAAGAGCTAAATTATTAAGAGAATCACATCGTGTCTTGAAAAAGAATGGTATTCTTTCTTATCACGCAACTCATTTAAGTTCCTACGATGTGAAGTTATCTAATGTAAAAAAGAAATTAAAGCAAATCGGATTTGCTTTCATAAATGAACTTCATAAACCTATGTTTCATTGGAATTGGATTGAAGAAAGCGTTATATTAAATTTTGAAAAAATGAATTGATGCGTCAAAATACTCATAAATATTTTATTTAACTACCTTCTTGAAGTTATTTTTTGAAGAGAAAAATAAATTTTGATTTGTTTTATGATCACGAACCAAAACACGAATCATTATTTTTTTATTGAAATGTAATTATAAAGTAGTTGCAAGATAAATGTGATTTTAAAACCTTGGGGTTTTTTTATTTTTAATTCTAAGAGGAAGTAAAAATCGTAAGCCCAAATGGAGCAGCTCGATTGTTTTCAAGTGTATAGTTTAACGGATGGAGTAAATTTTTTCGTGGATAAGATTTGGTTAAAGGAAGATCGGTTATATTTTCGAGTAATTGAGGACTTACAAAATCCTTCAAATCAATTTCGAAGAGAAAGCGATGAGAGGGTTTATTCCATTCAAACTCATAATCTATGTAGTATAAGAGTTAGATTATACTTTTAAAATATCTGATTTCTTTTTGATAACTTAAATTTAGACCGATTTAAAACTTCAAATCTTTAAGTTTTACGATTTATTGAATTTAAATTTCAAATATAATTTTAGAACATTTTAATAAATTTCATTCTCAGGAGTTTCGTGAAAGAGGTCTTGTAGTTTGGAGATTCTTTTCTTCAGTTTATCCAATTTAGACGAGATTGCTCCCGTGGGACATACTTTTACACAATTATAGCACTTAATACAATCTTTATTTATCGAAGGCCCTGTATTAAGATCTATTGCGCCTGTAGGACAATTTTTAACGCAAAGAGCGCATTCGTTGCAAAGTTCATGGTTAATTTTTATTTTGGTAAAAACTGCGTTAGAAAACGGACTTTTAACCAATGGGTTAAGTAGTTTAATCAAGCGTTTTTGATAATTTAAGTTTTTTTTCATTTCTTCCCATTCGGGCGGATTTTTTACTCTATTTTCTAGTAATTGGACGAATTGAGATACAAGGTCAACTATTTTTTGCTCTGGAAAATAATCGGATTCTTCGTAAAAATGCGGGGCGACCAATTTTAATGCTCCAATTAATTGATAATTCTTGTTGTTGAGAATTTTTGCTATATTTAGTAGAGTCTTTCCTGAGCTCACGTTGCCATAAGTAGCGAATAAGAAGACTTTTGGGCGTTTCTCTTTTCCGTTATTGACTTCAGGTATACCTTTCAAAAAAAGCTTGATTGGTTTAAGCATGTGGAATTCGTATACGGGGGTTCCCACTCCAATCATATCTACATCCTTAATTTGTTCAAAATTAAAATCTTCGATTTCTTGAAAGGATTTTCCAAATAAATTTGTGTGCGATACCTTGGAATAAGAATTAAGATTCTTTTCTATTAGCTCTGCGACCTTTTTAGTGCCGCCAGAAGGAGATAAGTAGATGAGATTCGTATTTAACATAAAATTAATTATGAATTTAAATTCTTAAACCTTTTTTTAGAAGAAAAAAACTTTTTCGAGTAATTATCTTAAATAAGCAGAAAAATTAGTTACATTCACCTTGCGTTAACTCCTTTCTAATTACTTCTTCAAATATATCGTAGGGTTGGGCACCTAAAATCAATTTATCGCCTATGATAAAAGCGGGGACTCCAGTGATACCTAATTTTCTTATCTCTACCAAATGTTTACTCATTTTTTTTTGGGTTTTATCGCTTTTCAGATATTTTTTTATTTGATTACCATCTAATCCCGCTTTTTCTGCCAAATCCAAAAGTACAGAAAGGTTTCCGATATCCCTTCCTTCTTTCCAATAGGCATTAAACACTAACTTATGAAAATCATCGAATTTTCCCTTTTCCTTTGCGTATTCTGAAATATAGAGTGCTAGGCGAGAATTAGGCAATTTTTCAGCGAAATAGAGAGAAATTCCATCCTCAGCTGCTAAGCGTTGCATGTTCATCATAACTCTATCCATGTATCCCGGTGGAAAAGGTAGTTGATTAATATAGGTTCCCTCTTTTGGAATCTCGGGGTGAATTTCAAAGGGACGCCATTCGATTTCTAAAGGATATTGCTCACTCAGTTTGTTTATTCGATACATACCAATATAGCAAAACGGG
>WJKD01000466.1 GCA_014729315.1 Promethearchaeota archaeon
AAATTTCTTTATAGGGCTATACAATTGTTTCTTTTGCAACTAGGGATCTTAGTTTTTATTTTACCCTTCATAAATCCCGCCTTATTTTTATCAGAAGAATTCGGAGTAAGTTATTACGAAGACGAATCAGGTGTACCAGCAATTTATACTAACTCCGTGTTAATAAGTTTGATCTCTTTGACCTTGCCATTTGTAATTGGATTGTGGTCGATAGGGTGGGCGTTAGAGGATTCAGGTTTAATGCATTACAAGTTTGACAACAGACCTGGAAAGCCACTTTACGAAATTGAACCAGTATACCAAAATTATTCTTCCTATTTACGAGGATACGCAGGTGTCTCTTCTGTGCTATTTTTAGTCCAAGTGATAATAACCTGGGCTTCTGTGACCGTCGAGCCAAAAATTTCAGATGGTTTCTTTACTATTTTGATTCTTGCGTTGGTTATCCTGTTTTCAATTCCCGCATATGTCATTTACGCAAAATTTGTTGCTAAAAAGATTTTCTCAGAAGAGACTTAAAGAAACTAAAAAGATTATCAGAAGCAGATATCCTCGAAGAGGGATAAAATATAATTTTTGTCTTTTTTTTCCATATAATCACCGCAAGTCACCCACATGTGTTTTCGCCAATTATTCAATAGTTCAGCTCCTCGAATGTTTTTAAATCGAATATGGTGATAATTTAGATTAATCGATAGTTTCATTTAAAATAAAATTGAATCAAAACGCTCTAGAATATGAAGGTATTGACTAAACTAGGATATCTTTTACGCTGTAATTAATAAAAAGAATAATAAAAAGAATTAAAAAAACAAAAAAAAGGATTAGATTAATTTAGAAGCATCTGTGGATAACTTGGGGACCCATTTCCTTGTACTCCCTGCGTGTAACCCACATTCGATGGAAGGTCTTCAAGGAGCTTAAGATTGAGCCGCCGATCCAGACAGAATACATTCTTTCCGGAGGAGCGATTATTTTTACATCAACAGACTCTGGAATTTGTTCCTTAATTTCTTTGGTTAAGCGTTCTTTAATTCCCGGAAACATCGTAGACCCGCCTGAAAGAACAATATTGCTGTAAAGATCCCTTCTGAGGTCAACGTCGCATTCGGAAATAGCACCAACAATAACATCGTCCAATGGTTCTAATTCTTTACCAATGACGGATGGATTGAAGAAACATTCGGGTGCTAAGAATCTTTCTACTCCGACATTAATGGTCTCGCCGTCTGGGAGCATGTAAGACTTTTCCATACCCGCTACTTTCTTGGAGAGCATCATTTCTTTTTCGGGGTCAATTGCGACATAGCACAATTTTTCCTTGATGTCTCGCACGATTTCTTTTTCCGCAGAGGTGGTGAAGGAATATCCTTTTTGTCTGAGTAATCTTTGTAAGTAGGTGGTAATGTCTCTGCCTGCTAAATCGATTCTCTGAATTGCGTGACTTAAGGCGAATCCTTCGAATATTGGTACAACGTGAGAAACACCATCACCGATATCAATAACGCATCCAGTCGTACGACCCGAGGCGTAGAGAGATAATACCGCCTGCATTGCAACATATAAAGCAGGTGTGTTGAAGGTTTCGAACATAATTTCGGCCATTTTTTCTCTGTTTGGTCTCGGATTTAATGGTGCTTCAGTCAATAGTACGGGATGCTCGCTAGGATCAATTCTTAAGTCTGTGTAAAAGGTATAATGCCAGATTTTTTCCATTGCGGTCCAATCTTCGATGATACCATGCTCTACGGGGAACATTAATTTGAGAACGCCTTTTAATTGCATAGCTTCTTCTCCAATATAATATTCTCTGGTGTAGTGCTCGACATCAGTCATTATGCTTTCATATTTCGGATAACCAATTAAGGTGGGAAATACAGAGCGTGGTTGATCTTCACCAGCGAAACCATTTTTAGAAATACCAGTTCCGTTGTCAACTACTAACGCCTTGGCGTTTAGAAAACTTTCTTCTTCTGCCATATTTATTTCAGCTCTTATTTTTTATTATTATTAAACAATAGGTTTTACTTTGAAATTTCCAACTCTTTTTTTAGAAAAAATTTTTTGTGAAATTCCGTTTATTGTGTAATTATTTGTTTTTAACTATCTTTTTGACAACAATTAAAAACTATAATTATATTTATTGTGTAAATTCATATTTTTAAACTTTTAGAAAAACGAGCTACCGATTCTATCAGTGCTGACCAATAGTTCACTTTAAAATGTCGAACTTAGAGGCTAATTTTTTTATATATTATGTAAGTTATTATAGTCTATTATAGAAATCAAATCTTTTGAGGTATCCATCTACATTTTATGACTTCAAAAATATAAGATTTTATATCTTTTTTAGTAAAAAATAAATGACAAATTTTGGGTTCCTTTATAAAGGGTAACTTAAAAATCATATCAAGTTTTTTCGAAGTCATAATATCTTCGATATAAAAAGATTTATAAACATCTATTTTCCATAATAATATAGTATAAAAGAAAATACTTTATTATGTGCTTATAACGGGGAATCAAATGAAATTAGAAAAGATTTTGTATATCCTTAAAATTTTAGAGTTCATATTAAGTAATCCTTTGTGTTCTGCACCCGAAGTTCGCGATTTTTTAGGCATTACTCACAAAAAAAATCTAAGTAAGAAGGAGAAACGATTTTACGCGATATTAACCAAATTAGAAAATGAGGGTTACATCTCAAAGATTCCTATTGAAAAAAAGGGTTCTGGAGGAGCGCAATTTAAAATTAAAATTTCTGAAAAAGGAATCGACTTTTTTTCTAAGTTAAAAGCAGCAAATATATTGGAGAAGAATTCTCTTGAAAACATTCAAGAAAAATATCTCTTAGTACCAAAAGGCGACGATAAGCCCTCAAATTTAGAAAAAATCTTAAAAGTGTTTTCGAGCGAAATTTTTGACATTGTTTTGGAAGAAATCGTCGAAAAGATAATGAGAGACGTAATAGAAATCAGATTTGAGAATATTGAATTCGACAAACAACAACAAATTATTGATATAATAAACGATTCTGTAAGAAAGATAAGTAACAGAACTTTTGAAATAGTGAATATATTTTTCGATAATAGGTAATTCTGTGCTTTAAGATGTGGTGGAATTGCTTGTTTCGGTATCACATCTTCTATTCGTTGAATTTATCCTAAATTGTATTCGATTTAGCTAAAACTTGTCAAGGTCAGCGATTATGGTTTAATAAAATATTTTTACTATGGACATTTTTATTTATTTAATAAAGATGACCGAAACTGATAATAAAGAGATCCGAAAAGAAAACAAAGTTCTTAGGGAAGAAAATCGGGTATTGCGTAGCGAAAACGATTCTTTTAAGAAAGTATTTGAAAATATGAAGAAAAATCCTTTAATAATAGGATCTGTTGAGAGAGTTTTAAAAGACGGGCGCGTAATCGTATCTCACGCACCAGGAAATAGACTTCTCCTTCCTGCAAACGAGATGCTTCAACCATCAGCAGGAGATTCGGTTACGCTTCACGGTCAAAACTACCAAATAATTGAGATACTATCTAAAAAAATACGAGGAAGGGTTGCTGCGATGGAATTAATCGAGCAACCAGATGTGACCTACGAAGATATCGGAGGTCTTGACGAGCAAATTCAAGCGATTCGAGAAGTAATCGAATTGCCTCTATTAGAACCCGGCTTGTTTAAAAAAATAGGTATTGATCCCCCCTCTGGAGCTTTATTATCGGGTCCACCAGGAACGGGTAAAACTCTTCTTGCGAAAGCAGTAGCGAATACCACTCAATCACGATTTATTCATTTAGTAGGATCAGATTTGGTTCAAAAATTTATTGGTGAAGGGTCTCGGATGGTAAGGGAAGTTTTCGCCTTAGCAAAAGAAAACATACCTGCTATTATTTTTATCGATGAAATCGACGCAATTGCGATTAAGAGGACAAGCGAAGTTTATAAGGGAGATCGCGAAGTCCAAAGAACCTTTATGCAATTATTGAGCGAATTAGACGGATTTGCTAACACAGAAGGGATAATGTTTTTAGCAGCGACCAATAGAGAAGACGTATTAGACCCCGCAATTCTAAGACCGGGGAGATTTGATCGAATCATAAGGTTTTCTCTGCCAGACGAGCAAGCAAGGTATGCTATTCTTCAGATCCATACTCGAAAATTAAACACTAAGGATGTAAACTTGTCTGCTTTAGCTAAAAGAACGGAAAACTTCAGTGGGGCTCATCTAAAAGCTTTATGTACTGAAGCAGGTATGTTATGCTTAAGAGAACGAAAGACCCAAGTAAATCAAGAGTATTTTGAAAGAGCTCTCTTCAAATTAATGGATAAGGAACATAGCGTAAAGGAGTATATATACTCTTAAGAACCATATTGAACAAAGGTAATTAAATAAAACGGTTTATTTATTATCCGTTCAACCAGTAATATTTGTTTAAGTAAATTGCTTTTACACAATCATTTCCTCTCAATTTATTAGCATGTATTTAAGTCCCTCGTACATTTTTCAAAATCTTGAAGAAATCGGAATAAAAGAAGGTATAAATTTATTAAAAGAATGGATATTAGATTCAGATAACTTAGAATCGCGTTTAGAAGCATTGAAATATGCAGGAACTATTGATGGGGGAAACAACTTCCATCTCTACGAAAATCTTTTTCTTTCTGACGAAAATATTGAGATACGATTACTTTCTGGAAAGATTTTAAGAGAAAAATACTTAAATCATAGAGAACTCATTCCACTTCTAAAATATGGATTATTTAATTTATGTTTTTACGAGCAGAAGTTTTTAGCCGTAGAGATCTTACATAAATTAGATACGATAGAAACACGTAAAATTATCAAGAATTATCTCGTCCATTACATTAAAATTAAACTGAAACACAAACTTAAAGAATTTCCAAAGCAGATCTTCAAATTAGATTCTTCCAACGCACTAACTAAAGAGATTTTAGAAATTTGCTTTAATCTTATTTTGTACGAACATTATATTTACACATGTGGATATAATGTGACATTAAGGGACGGTGTTATTATTTTATTGAATTGCGAAGGAGGAAATATGGAATCTTTAGGAAATCTAGACGCATTAGAACGATTGACTCATTTAGAGCATCTTGTTGTAAAGAGAAATAATGTGAAAGAAATATCCAAATTAGAGCTTTTAACCAGATTAAAAGTTTTAAATCTTTCCGAAAATAAGATTAGGAAAATTGAAAATCTGGGAAATTTAACTAATTTAAAAGAATTATACTTGTCCAATAATCACATAAATAAAATAGAAAACCTCGAAAAATTAAAAAAATTAAAAAAATGCTACATTGATCACAATCGAATAGTAGATATCGAAGGTATAGCTAAATTACAGAATTTAGAGCATCTAAATTTAAGTAATAACCAAATAAAAAATATTAAAAACATTGAAAACCTTCAAAAATTAAAATATTTGAATCTTTCCTTCAATAAAATCGAGGAAATTGAAGGTTTAGAGACACTTCATCAACTTATTTGGTTACATTTAAACGATAATAGAATTACAAGGATAGAAGGGTTAGATAACCTTGAAAATTTGAAAATATTGAACCTTACTAATAATTCAATAAGTCAAATCGAGAACTTAGATAAATTAAGAAATCTGTTGAAGTTAGAACTTTCAAATAACGGTTTGAATAAAATCGATGGATTGTGTCATTTGAATAAACTTCAGGAGTTGTTCTTGGATAGAAACGAAATTGAAGTGATTGAAGGTATGGATAAACTCGAAAATTTAATCATTCTTTTTCTCGAACATAATAAGATTTCTGATTTTAACAATCAGAAAATTGCCTGCTTGAAAAATCTTAATTTTATATTCCTTAACGATAATCCATTAAGTCCTCAAGGTTGGCTTTCTTACAAAAAGTTTTCGAGATTTCCTTAATATAGATTAAGATTTGGACGCAGCAAGGTAATCGTCAATCCACAACTCCATCATTAACTCGTCGTAATAGGTAGAATTCATATAAAATTGTTTTTTTCTTACGCCAACTTCATTAAATCCCATTTTTTTATAAAGATGACGTGCTCTTTTATTCGTAGAAAAACACGAGAGGATTATTTTTTCTTTATTATTCAATTTTTTTGCTTCCCAGATTGCTGCGTCAATTAACTCTTTTCCGATTCCCATATCACGGTATTCCCTTTTAACAATTATTCCGAGAGTTCCCACGTGAGAAGCGGCTTCCCATTCTAAGTTTGAAATTTCACATTGGCCGACTATGTTGTAAGGAGGATCGTATTTTTTTACTTCTGCGACGAGACAAATTTCATGTTCTTCTCTTATAGTTTGATACCACGAATTTTTTTCAAAATCAGATTTAACGGGGGTTAAGACGGGGAGATATTCGCCTTCTTCCAAGAC
>WJKD01000467.1 GCA_014729315.1 Promethearchaeota archaeon
GATTTATACCATATGGGGTGCGACCGCATATATGATATGTTCCTTTATTGAGCTGGTGTATGATTTTCAAATGTCTAAGTTAGGACTGCGGCGATTTACGCTCGAAGAAATAAGAGAATTAAAGAATTACTTGCACTATAAGGATAAAATTACGCAGAATTTGAATTAAATCTATTCATTTTCTTCCAATTATCCCAAACTTAAGATTTAATACGTTATTTTAATTAACGATCTCAACTAAAATTTATACAACATAAAAATAATCAATATAAGAGATTTTTTGGTCTAGATATCATACAATGCGAGCGTCGGACTATATTTTTGACGAAGTTTTAATAAAAGATAAGTTACTTTCTTATGATTCCCCAGAGAGATGTGAATTAAGCGACGAAAGGTTCGATAAAACTGCGGTTGTCGTTTTAATTTTACCACATAAGGGAAAACCGTACAATTTAATTATGATTAAAAGAACCACTCGTAAGGGGGATCGTTATTCGGGTGAGATGGCTTTTCCAGGAGGAAGATACGAACGAAAAGATAAATCATTAAAAGAAACGGCGTTAAGGGAAACGGAGGAGGAATTAGGTATTCCTCGGGAAAATATCAAAATCTTAGGTTGTCTTGACGATCACATTACTCCGAAATTTTCGGTGATAACTCCGCTCGTAGCGTATATCGATCAAGATCAAGCGATGACGCCCCAGCCCGAGGAGGTTCAAGAAATTGTAAAGATTCCTATTAATTTCTTTGCGCAGCGAAAAAGATACCGAGAACGAACCTATATGTTAAAAAACAATCTGATCGCTGTGGGAAAATATAAGTACAGAGCTCCTAATAACAAGACATATGTGATTTTTGGAGCGACGAGTCACATTATTGTCAGCTACTTAGAAGCAATCTACGCTTTGCGTTTTATGAAGAAAGGAGCGAGGCGACTTACTTGTAGCGATTTTCGCCAAACGAAACGATAAGGGAATTTATTTAAAATAACAATAAATTTCTTTTAAAATCGTAACTTATTCTAACTAAAATGGTCCTCGGCGGTCGGAATTAGCGATCTTATTGATCCTAACGATATGTGGTCTCTGACGCCGGACTTCAAATCCGGTTATCCTGCGGAGGGATAGGGGTTCGATTTATGTTAGGTAAGTCCTAACATTCGAGATTCCCCCTGAGGACCGCCATACAATCTCTCTTATTTGGTTTAATGCTTAGTTTTATATTTGTTATAGATCAATTTAGATTAAAACCCATTTTCTTGCTTTTTTTTTCTACAAGAATCTTTATAAACTTGTTAAGGTAACTTTGTATCATGGTAAAACTAACGCGAGAACAAATGTCTAGAGCAGTAAAGCTGTTAAACCAGGTGGAAGCTTATAGATTTTATTGGAAAGCCTCTGGATTCATTGAAGAAGATCTAGAGCGTCCTATTGTTGCTATTGCAAATTCCATGCAAGATGCGGGTGTAGGACACATGCATCTTAGTAATCTTGCGAGACACGTAAAAGAAGGGGTTTATGCTGCGAACGGAACTCCAATTGAATTTAATGTAATTGGTCCCTGCGCAGGCTACGCGAAAACACCAGCAACAGACGATATTACAATGTTATACGATTTACCTCAAAGGGAAGCAATCGCAGATTCTGTTGAGATCCAGCTTATGAATTATCAACCCGATGGGTTAGTATGTATTTGCACTTGCGATAAAATCGTTCCGGGGATGTGGTTGGGCGCTGCAAGATTAAATTTACCAACTTTATTCCTTCTAGGTGGACCTGCGATGCCAGGGAAATGGATGGATCGGAAAATCGTGTTTCCAACGAACGTGATAGTAAAAGGATTGAATATGGTTCTATCTGGTGAAATGAACGAATATGAATATTTTAAAGAAATATCAAAAATGGAATCGTGCTGGATAACGGGTTGTGGCGCCTGTCCCGAGCTCACGACCGCAAATACAACGATGATCGCAACAGAAGCTATGGGACTTTGTTTACCCGGAGTTTCAACGACTCCTGGAAATGAAATGGAAAAGATTCGGCAAGCAAGAAAAACGGGTCACGCTATTATGGACTTAATTAAATCAAAATTACGGTTTAAAAAAGTAGTCACCAAAAATTCGATGACGAATGCGTTTCGAGCGGTTATGGCTACCTCAGGTTCCACAAATGGGATTCTACATCTATTAACTCTAGCGGTAAGTCTCGATTTCGACATTGATGTGGATTTCATTCAGAAGATAAGCGAAACAACGCCATATATATCGCCGTTAAGACCAAGTGGACCGTATACGCTCGTAGACTTCCATAATGCCGGTGGTGTTATGAGTCTGCTCAACAGACTTAAAAATATTATCAACTTAGATTGTAAAACGGTAGCAAATAAACCAATAAAAGAACTGATTGCAGATGCAATACCGAAAAGTTCGGATGTAATTCGGTCAGTAGATAATCCAATTAATTCTACTGGAGGAATTATCGTTTTGAAAGGTAACCTCGCTCCTGAAGGAAGCCTGATGAGGCATACTATTTTAAAATCAGATATGACAGAATTTACGGGTCCCGCTAAATGCTTTGACACTCAATTAAACGCATTAATGGGAATTTTAGGAGGTAAAGTTGAAGCAGGTGATGTTATGGTTATTCGTTTTCAAGGACCGAGAGGTGCGCCAGGGTTTTCAGAAAATTTTAAGATTGTATTACTTTTAGACGCCTTAGGATTGAATGATGTTGCAGTCATCACGGATAGTCGTTTTTCGGGAGCAACGGAAGGGGCGCTTTACGTTGGATATATTTCTCCAGAAGCTTACGTAGGAGGACCATTAGCCGCCCTACAAGAAGGCGACAGTATTACTATTAGTTTAAAAAATAAGAAGGTTGAAGTAGATTTAACCGATGAGGAAATAGAAAACCGGCTGTACGCTTTTGAACCCCCAAAATCAAGGATCAAAAAAGGTGTGTTGGTTGAATGGAATCGAAGTGCCACGCAATTTCACGAAGGAGCGATGCTACCGAGGAAGCTTTAAAATTATTTTTTTTCTATATTTCGATATCTATTAATTTTTTTAAATAGACAAAAAGTTTTCTTTATTAATCAAATACTATTTTTCGTAGTACTAAAAAAACTTAAATAAAAAAGCAACAAATAACATAAATCGTGAGGTTACTGGTCTTTGGTAGACTTTAATAAAATTAATGATTATTTCCGTCATACAAAAATTCCCGAAAATATGCTCGAACGGGGGCAATTGGTTTTAAACAACTTTCTCAATCCTATTAAGATACTTTTTGAGCAAAAGAGCGTTCCAGAAGAGCCGTGGAGCGACGAGCAAATAGATCTCCTCCTTCAAGTTCTTTCAAATATGGATACTGATAAGGACGATAAGGCGGCGAGAGTAGGAGAGAGAGAAGCGAGGATCGCTTCAAAATTGCATCTCAAGACGAGTAGTGGTTTTTGTCATGGAGTAGGAAGAAGCGGTTTTCTTACCGCTCCACAGCCGAAAGCGCCTGGTGCGTCGATGATGTACGTTCTTTCAAATTACTTGGCGACTAGTTTTCTTAAAAAGTTTGGATTACCGAACATTAAAAAGGCGATCGTAGTTCCAATCTGCACGGGAATGTCGCTTGCTTTGTGTTTAAGCGCTCTAAGACCGGATTGGAGCCTAAAGGAATTATCAAAAAAAAGAACAATTATTGTTCCCAGAATCGACCACAAATCACTTTTGAAAGCGTTTGACTTAGTAGGATGCGAGAAGAAGATAATTGAAGGAAAAATCTTTGGAGATGCGGTTAGAGTTCCTTTTTCTGATATTGAGAAAAGTTTTGATAAAAACTGCTTTGGAATTGTTTCAGTTACAAGTTTTTTCCCTCCACGAGAACATGACGAACTTAAAGAAATAAGTAAGTTTGCAAAAGAACATCAACTTGTCCACATAATCGTTAATGCTTACGGCGTCCAGAGTCCAGAATGGATGAAGATGATACGATCTGCTATCGATGCTGGAAGAGTCGACGCTATCGTGCAGTCAACTGACAAAAATTTCCTCACGCCAATCGGAGGTGCGGTTATCGCCTCCCCAAATAAAAATATTATCGAAAAAATAAGTCAAACTTATCCAGGCAGAGCTTCTGCTAGTCCAGTGGTTGATTTTCTTATCTCTATATTATCTCTGGGTATCGAAGGATACGAAAAACTCTTAAAAAAACAACAAGAAAATCGATTATTACTGCGAAATAAAATGGAAGAATTTTCAAAAGAAATAGGAGAACGAATATTAGACGTATTTAACCCCGTTGCTGTAGCAATGTCTCTCAAAAATTTAGAAACAGAGAAATTAACTGCGCTTGGAGGGGCTCTTTATAATTTACGAGTGACAGGACCGAGGGTTTATAATTCGTATGAAAATCCTTTCGGTATCAGTTGCGAAAATTATCCAACGCCCTACATCGTCATGAATGCCGCAATTGGAGCATCATCTGAAGATGTCGTGAATGCCATCGAAAAACTTAAAAAGGCTTTTTTCCAAATTAGTTAAAGGACACTTTTTTCAAAATAAAAATAAATATAAAGATCTAATCAGATCATTATTATAACAAGATTATTTTAACTAATTAATTACGTAATAACACGATAAAAGTAAAACCCTATGCAAAATCGATTATTAGAACAATACAATACCGTAATTAGTTCGCAATGGATGTCTCAGATCTTCACGGAACCTTACGAACCGCTCAATCATCGCCAGTTATTCGAATTAGCTTACCATACGTGTAATAATGTGAGTACCAGAAATATTTTTATTAAAATCTCTCAGGACGATGATAAAGGCGGTTCAAAAGCAATTTTATATTGCAATAATAAAACTTTTACCACAATAGAAGCATTAGACGATGAGTTAAAAGTCACGATGTATTTTAACGACGAATCAAACCAAGACAAACTCGCAAGCAATATTCATCCCCTTCTTATAAAAAGAAAAAACAATTTTAACGAAATTAACGAATTAATTCAAAATCAAATTTTAAAGACGATTTTAGTCGAAAGAAAGCTTGATGAATGCGCCAATCTTGTTATGATAAAAGATATTAATCGTAAGATATATTTTGCGATCGGAGATGCAAGAGAATCCGCTGCGGTCGTTCCGCTCTTTATGGAAACCGAAGGTTCAAATCTCGTTCAATTGGCGCTTAATAAATGGATGGCAACCGCACAAAGGCTCCAACCCGAAGAAACATTTCCAGAAACTCATGTGCAAGGGCTTTTAAAGAATCTGATGCAAATAAAAAAATGGGTACTGGCTATCCTCGATAAGTACTTAGATAAATAGTAATAGGAGATCTGTCTCTTCACGAGTTGAAAAAAAGAAAAAGAAAGGAAAGGAGGGAGGCTTAAGGGGGTGCATAAACCATCCAAAAATACACATCTTGAGTGAGCTCGTATTCGTTGGCGATGAGGTTTTTGATCCATTTTTCCTTTGCCCTTTTGCGGACCCGGGCGAGGTGGATAATTCTCGCTCTGGTGTGGGGCGAAAGGTCCTCGAGCTCAACCTCTGATTCGCATTCCTTTGCGCGGGTGTCGAGTTTTACGAACAGCTTGATCCCTTTCAGCGTGCCTACGTAGAATTTGTAATCGAACTCGCCCTTTGTGGTTTTTCTGGAAGCTTTTTCGCCTGATCCCGAACGGTTTTGAGTCGCGGTATGCTCTTTTCCCTCAATCATAAATGATACTACGACGATCGACTATTTAAAAGCCGACGGAAAGGTAATTTATTAAAAAGCGAACTGTTATTGCAAGTTGTGAACTCGTTCCTCCGAGCGCGAACGCTTCAA
>WJKD01000468.1 GCA_014729315.1 Promethearchaeota archaeon
CCTAACCGAATCCATTTATTTGTATCCCAATATGCCATAAAGCACTTGGTTGTATCAATATCCTCGACAGTAACGGGAATATTAATTTTAATAGCACTGTTAAATTTGTTGCCGTTGCTTTTAGTAAAATCATAGGTATGACCAATTTGCTTCTGTGAATCCGTAGGTAGCTGACTCATATCCTCAGCTCTTTTAATCGTTATCTCTGTTTCTGAAGCTACTGCGCCTGCAGGAATTTCAATACGAACACCATATACATCACTATTGGGATTTGTATCCTCAATAATCCCACCATCCGGGCCAACTATGTCTGTTACAGATTCTCTGTTCCTGGATTCAACAACAAAATTAAGCTCCATATTTTTATCAATCAAAATACCTTTTTGTTGAAACGGTTCAATCGTCATGCCAGTAATTCTTACAGTGTAATAATTACTAGCAACTGATTTATTCAAGAGATGTCCAACATTTGTTGTCGCCCTACTTTTTGCAAGAGTTGTGCTACTGCCATCAGTGAGAAGCATTTTTGTTGTTTGTTTATGGTGATCCACTGTCATCTGACAAATATATATAGCTGCAGGTAACCTGTGCCCGGATTCATCAAGTCCGTCCCAGGCAATTTCGTGTGATCCCTTTACATGATATGCATCAAGCAAGGTACGTACCCGTTGTCCAATTATATTATAAATTGATAAATTTACATGGCTGGATTTATGTAACTCGAACGAAATATTTGTATAAGAATTTAATGGATTGGGATAGTTCTGATGGAGCTTAAAATCTTTTGGATTAGTTTCCGATTTCAATTGGCCAGCTACATCTGTATAGATATTTAATGTTATATTATATTCACCCAAAGAGTTTGTTGTTGTGGTATAAACAATATTGGTATCAGTCTCATTTATGAATTTAAGTTGAGCATCAGTAACGGGCTGATTAAACTGATCTGTTAGTTTGCCGTTTACTGTAATCGTTTGAGAAAACAAGTTGGAGTAACTTGTTGAGAATAGAAGGCTCCAAAATACGAACGATATTAATTTTCCACTATTCATTTTTTACTCCTTATCTTGTGATAGCGCTAACAAGTTATTCCATAGCTTCTATATATCATTCAAAACGTAACGATATACGGAAAGTACTATTATAGTTGATTCACGTTAACAAATAATTCATTAAATTTAAAGTAGCTGATTACCGCAAAATTTTATTTGTGAGTATTTTTCCACTCTAAATAAAAACTTTGTAATTTTACAAAAAAACCGTATTCAATGCAAGAAATTTATTTTTTTAAAATATTATTTTTATGAAATATTTTATGTGTATTGAAGATATAAAATGGTGCTATCGTCCGCTTTTAGGAGGAATTATATAAATGAGTCTTGATTAAAAAGAGAGGAACGTTTCCCGGAGATACATAAAATAAATAGCCCGGCGATATCACCGGGCATACGTTTCCAAAAACTATTAAATGCTGAAAGTGGTGCAGAAAAAATAACTACCCCGCAAAACCTCATTCCAAATCAAGCGTCCGCTCGGTTTCATAAGGTCCTAAACCTCCGTTGAAGTTTTCCAATGGATCGACAACCATCATTTCGCCGGTGCGATATTTTGTCGATTTCGTCAGTTCGTTCATCTCGGTCTGGAATTTCTCCTGCAGAATGAGCAGCTCTTTTACCGACATGTCTTCATACGATTTATTTTCCAATGCATTATGAATCTTTTCAAGATTCTTTGCCAGGAATTCCACTCGTTTCTGCTTTGTTAATTTGCAGGTGCCTAAAACTGTCTGGCATTTATCAAATTCTAAATTATTGATATCTCTCTGCAAATCCTTATTCCATTGGATTGCCTTGCTTTTGGAGATCCCCAATTCATTGGCACAGGTTTCAAACGAAGCGCCATCCACACGCATTTCAATAAACCGCTGTTTTATTTCCGAATCTTTCATAACATCACCTCATCAATTAAAATCCATTTTCATTTCATTGGTAACTAAATCAAATCTCTCATCGTGTCATTTTATCAAAAAATATCCGCCGTGCGATACAAAATGAATATCACC
>WJKD01000469.1 GCA_014729315.1 Promethearchaeota archaeon
TATTCCTATCATTTTTTCTTTCACAAAAGCCTATTATTTTTCTTTCCTTAAAATACTACTATATAAGAACAATTATAAGATTTTAAAAATTATAAGATTTTAAAAATTATAACTAAATTACTCGAAAAAGATAATTAGTGAATATTATGGTTAAAATAGGAATTATAGGTGGTTCTGGTCTTGATGATCCCGATATTTTTAAAGACGCTAGCGAAATTGAAGTTGACACTGAATATGGAAAACCCACATCTCCATTACAAATGGGAAAAATCGAAGGCGTTGAGGTTATCCTAATTGCACGTCACGGAAGAGAGCACACTATCCCTCCAACGCAAGTCAATTATCGGGCGAACATACAAGCTCTAAAAGATCAAGGTTGCACTCATATCTTAGCAACCACAGCTTGTGGTAGTTTAAGAGAGGAAATTGATCGTGGTCACTTGGTGATATTGGATCAATTTATTGACTTTACCAGACTCAGAAAAGTAAGTTTTTATGAAGAATTTCCCCCCGGAGATGCGAAACATACTCCAATGGCTTATCCTTATTCAGAGGAGTTGAGAAAAATACTGATCGATACTGCAGAAGAATTGAACCTAAAATATCACAAAGCTGGAACGGTTGTGACCATTGAAGGTCCTCGATTCTCAACAGTGGCAGAATCTAATATGTTTAGACTTTGGGGCGCTGATGTGATTAACATGAGCATTGCACCTGAAACAATTCTGGCGAACGAAGCAGGTATTCCTTACGCCGCCGTTGCTATGTCCACCGATTACGACTGTTGGAAGGAAAACGAAGCCCCTGTGACATGGGATGAAATCGTGGAAATATTTGGAAAAAACGTCAATAATGTCATCAATCTATTAACAAACGCCATTAAAAAAATCGCGTAAATCCCAAGTTTTTACTTTTTTACTTTTTTTATGAGATAAAATTTTATTTAGTATACAATAGATCTTTTTTTCCTAGTTCTCATAATCATAAAATTGATATTCTGAAATAATTTTTAATATACAATAAGATTTTAACTCGGAGTTTAAAATAATGGTAAAGATCTCATTTCTAGGAGCATGCAGAGAGGTTGGTAGATCTGCAGTCTTAATTGAATCAAAAGGTGGAACAAAATGTATGCTCGATTATGGAGTACGATTTCACGAAGATAATAGACTTCCTTTTGAAGCTGATTTAACGGGTCTTAAAGCAGTTGCTCTTACTCACTGCCACGTAGATCATTCAGGGGCTATTCCATTACTTTATAGAAATGGAAATTTAGCTTTTTTCACAAATCCCGTCACACTCGCAATTACCAAAATTCTACTTAAAGATATGCTGAGAATTTCTAACTATAATTATCCCTTTGGTTACGCCGAATTAAAAAAAATGATAAAAAATTCTAGATTTCTTCAAAATAACTACAGACAAAAAATAGGAAATGATTTTTATATTACTTATTTTAACGCAGGTCATATACCTGGGAGTATCTCAATATTGGTTGAGGTTGATGGAAAAAACATTATATATACCGGAGATATTAATACTAAAGAAACCAATCTTGTGAACGCTCTGGATTCGAATGATTCCATAGGAAAAAAGAGATTAGATGCTTTAATTATTGAATCTACGTATGCAATTAAAAAACATTCACCAAGAGAAGAATTGGAAAAGCAATTAATCGAAAAGATTATTGACACCATCAGTAACGGAGGGAGAGTTCTTATACCCGCCTTTGGGGTAGCACGGTCCCAAGAGGCGCTTCTTATTCTTGAAAAGTATAACTATAGAGGTAAGATTTTTCTGGATGGAATGGCAAGAAAAGTCTCGAGAATCTATTTGGAACACTTAAACTCCTTAAAAAATAAGACATTATACAAAAACGCGATAAAAAAAGCACAATTCATTTCAAGAAGAAGGATGAGAGATTACGCTAAAAAAGCGAATGGTGTGATCATTGCCCCTTCTGGTATGCTAAAAGGAGGAGCCTCAATTAATTATGGAAAGACACTTGCGAGGGACCCACTTTCTGCAATTTATTTAGTTGGATATCAAGTGGAGGGGACTCCGGGAAGAGGGTTAATAGACGATGGTATTTTAGAATTTCACGAAAACGATCAAAGGCGCAATTTTATAAACGATTTTAAAATTAAAGCTCAATGCGATTACGCTTATTTTGATTTTTCAAGTCACTCTGATGGTCCTCAACTACGTCAATATATTGATGGTTTAAAATTTAAAGACGAAACAGGAAATATTTTTTGTGTTCACGGCGAAGAAGAAGCTGCAACTAAGCTTGCAAGCGAATTAGTAAAAAAAAACCATAATTCTGTAGCACCTGAAACCGGCGAGACCTACATCATTTAATCCTATATAACTCATAGGTTCTTTTTTTAGTTATTTAATTGTTTACTAATAACTTCATTAACAGTTTCTATAAATAATTCAATTTTATTTTTAGGAATTTTTGTTCCAGCCGCGGGAGGATGACCGCCTCCTAAATTATTTAACCCGATTAATTCCAGTGCTTTTCGAATTGCCTCTGATAAGTTTATCCCCTTTTTTACGATAGATTCGTGGGCTCTTGCAGAAATTTTATAAACATCTTTGTTTTTTCTATGAGCGTATCCGAAAATAGGTTTATTAATGTCAATATATGGGCTTTCGTCTAACACTAACATTGAAGCTATCACTCCAACGATCGTCTCAGAGATATAGTCCTCTCCGTAAAAATATTGTATGTGTTCCTTTTGCCTGATCTTTTTTTCATCCTTGAGCCAATTTAATCCCTCAATCAACGATTTTTTATAATTTTGCAGTGCTTCTTTTGCTTTTTCGTAGGAGTCCTTTCTGTCTCCCATCGCAATCGCAATTCCTAGCGATCCGTTATTAGTTCTTCCGCAAGCGTTCAATAAACTAGAAAACTCGTTAGAATCACGAAGCTCGGATTCTTTTTGTTCTGATTTTAAAATATATTTGTTAACGATTAGCTTCTTAATAATTTCAATAGGTTCGATATCTAATTTGATAGTTCCGTATTCTATTATGGCGCTCGTGATTTTTTGCTTCTCGTCTTGATTTAAATCGTTTAACGTTTTAGTAGAACCATCAGACTTTTCCATAAGTATTCCAAGGGTTTGCAAAAACTTTAAAGATTTGTTCACATCTTTATTCAATCCCGGTAATTTAATATCTGAAGAGTAAGCTATTGCTTGATCCAAGGGTTTAATTGAAGAGAAATTGAGATCATCGATGACTTCTATTTGTCCTGCCTTTTTAGCGTCTTCCAATATGGCTGAATTTAATCCAATAAATGATTTGTTTGCTCCTTGATTTTGAATATCTCCTATTGCACCTACAATAGCAATTGCAGATAAATCAATATTTTTCACATTTAGAGCTTTAGCAAAATAATAGCTAATTCCCGCGCCAGAAATCTCATAACTTCCGTCAGCTCCGTAAAAATACGGATTAACATGCCATAACCTTGTTTTCCGATATATATCTTCTATTTGGTCAACCTTTTCCTTATTTGCGACGCTTTGCGGTAAGTGATGGTCTAAAATTATCATTGATCCGTTATCTTCGTTTATTTTTAAGGTTTTCTGCAAATCTTGGTACTGTCCGCTTCCAAAATCAGAAAAAATTAAAAAATTGTGAAATTCGCGATAACTTTTTTCAATTTTAACGATCTCTTCTTTTTCAAGCTGTTTCAAAATTGAAATTTGAAAAGGTATCTTTTCCCTGTAAAGAGCTTTTCCAAGTATCGCACCCGAACATAACCCGTCAGTATCAATATGAGTGTATATATGAACGGATGAATTATGGGATTTGATATGACTATATAAGTTTTCTTTTGATCTGAGTAAATCTTTACTTAAGTTTCTTAAAGTCTTCTCTAAATCTCTCATTTATAGATTACTTCCTTTTAAACACAAGAATATATTATTTTTAAAAATTCCGAGCATATCGATCTTCTTTTAATACTGAGTTACACTCATCTTATTAAACATAGGTATTAAAACACATAAGTTTTTGGTTCTAAATTACATAAACTTATATTAATCCTTAATTATGCAAACGAGAAAGCTTTATTTATGGATCTCTTGTCAAGTACTAATTGATTTTATTCCAACTATAAAAAAGATAATATAGGTATTTTTTTTATCTTCTCGACTGTAGAATACAAAATTTAGAAAAATTTTTCTTATCCCATACTTCAGGATTCCGAAATTATTTTCTTTTATAAATTAGAAGTGTGATTCTAGTCTTTTTTGAACTTTTTCATATTTTTTAGTAAAAGATCTGAAATATTTAATAATCATTATATCTAAAAAATTATAAAGTAAACTATTTAGAGTGAAACGATATGACTAGTTTAAAAATAAACGAATTAGCTAAATCAATAGTAGACACAATCATCGAAAAAAAGGAACTTATTGGTGCGAAAGTTGAAAAATTAAGTAGCGGTCAAACCGTTATCGACATGACAAATGCGTCTTGGGAAGGAGGGAGATTAGTAGGCGAAATATGTATGGGGGGTTTAGGAACAGTTAAATTCTCATCCTATGATTTAGACGGAAATTACTTGCCTGGAGTCGATGTTTATACTTCTGAACCAAAAATCGCATGCATGGCGTCTCAATTGGCTGGTTGGAGCGTAAAACTTAAGAAAGAAGTTGAAAAAGACGGAAAAATAAAGAAAAAAACGATTTTTCAATCTTTAGGTTCTGGTCCAGCGAGAGCTAAAAGTAGAGTTGAAAAATTGTTCGACGAAATCGATTATACTGACGAATCTGATTGCGCCGTACTCGTGTTCGAAACAAGAACTATGCCTAATGAAGAAGTAATGTCAATTGTGACTGAAAAAGCTGGCGTAGATGCTGATAAGACTTACGCTGTATGTGCTCCTACCGCATGTTTAACGGGATCTATACAAGTTGCGGCTAGAATTGTCGAAACAGGAGTTCACAAATTACACGAAATTCATTTCCCGCTAGATGTTATAAAGGACGGTTATGGAACCACATCAATTGCCCCTATAGCTAAAGATGATTTTGCTGCTATGGGAACAACTAACGATTCTATGATTGCTGCTGGAAAAACTTTTTACACCATTGAGGTTGATAAAGAAAAGGAAGCAGAACTCTTTGAATTGTTGAAAAAAGCGCCCGCTAAGCAGTCCCCTAGTTACGGAGATCCTTTTAACAAAATCTTTAAAGAAGCAGGATACGATTTCTACAAAATTGATCCAGGGCTCTTCGCTCCTGCAACTTATACTGTGAACAACATAAAAACGGGAAAATCAATAACGGTGGGTCAGATTAACCACGATTTATTAAAGAAGTCGTATGGTTTAATTTAAAGGAAATACAAATATAAAATTTGTTTTTTTAACACTTATTATTTTTTAATTCTTACTATAGGATTAGAAAATTTTGAAAATTACATATTGGTTAGTTCTTCTTCATATTTGAGAATGTCTGCCATGCTTATATCTTGGTCGAATTCTACTTCGGTTTGGATGCCTAAATACGCGCAAGCCAGTCTCGCTGCGGCAGCAATTTCCGCCTTTTTTAAAGTAATCGAATAGCTATCTTCTTGAAATTGAACTGATCTATCAGATTTCATTTGATATAATAAGGAGGCCATTTTATCAGCGACAATAAATGGTAAATTGTTTTTGATGACCAATCTCGTTATGTTATTGACGTCGAAATAATTCAAGGTTTCGTGTTTCGTGCGTAAATAGTTTTTTAAATTTTCAGAATTTTTCTCGCACTCTATTTCCGTCCAGTCATGAATTGCTAACCTTCTCCTGAAAAAGATAAGTTCCCAATCAATCTCTAATTCCTTTAGAAACGCAAACAACTTATCGTCGTCGGTTGTTTTAGATTCTATTATAATATAGAGTTGCGGACCATAATATTTGTGTTCTTGTTGAAGGAAAAATCCTCTCTGTTGCATAGAAGCAAGTATTTTGAGTTTCAAAGAATATATATTATCAGTAATGCTTTTTTTTCCACTGCTTAAATAGATCACATTTCCTTCTTCGTTTATATATTCTCTATCTAAAAAACCTAAGATGCTTTCTTTATTTTCTTTGATAAAATCCATTAAACCTCCTAACGTGGGTTTTACATCGTATTTCTTCAAGTCCGTCTCGTCGATAGAGACATAGTCATTCTTACTCCCTCCGATCGCTAGTTTTATTGCAAACAGATCTAATTCTTTAGTTTCTCCGAATACAGTTTTAATAGCATCAGCGACAGGAAACACTTCTTCTTCTAGAATTTTTACATCAGCTAAAGAACTTTCGTATGGGTCGGGATCGCTTAAAATTTTATTTATAATGGGTGCCTCAGAGGCTTGAACCTCGATATCATACTCTTTAGCAAGATCTCTTCTAATAATACAATATGATCTATCTCCTTTATCATATATGCTTAGAGAAGTATTGTCGTCTACAACAGCCCTATACTTCTCCTTTCTTTTATTTTCCGCTCCGTTAGACCTAATTTGACGCCTTCTCAAGTTTTATCAATATGTATGTTATGTTAAAATTTATATACTTATTTTAATTAAAAAAGAATTCTCTTAAATTCTTATCTAATATATATTATAAATAGAAAAGGTTCGACTAATCCGAGAAATTTTCCATAAGTGAAATTCTATAGCCAAATTCTTAATATTATTCAACCGAAAGATGTTTTTAGCTTATTAAAATAAGTAAGTTTGGAGTTGTATATCTCCCATTATTCCTCTTCAAGCAAATACTTGTCATCTTTTTTAATATAAGTAATTTCTGATCCGAAATTATTGCGGGTGATATACTTATCTCCTTGGGTTTCTATTAATTCTAAGGAATAAGGTAAGCTCCTCTGTTTTACAATTTCCCTGATTATTTCTTTTTCGTTTTGAGTCATAAAATGAACACTTGCTTCTATTTGTAAGTTATTTAATAAAATCAAGGATCTCAAAAATATTTTTCTATGTATATTTCCTTATTTCGTTAATTAATTTTTACCCTCAATTTTGTCTATTGCCCTAAGTGAATCTATTACGATGCGACAAGCGAGTTTCAATAAATGGGGATTGACTTTATCCAGAGTATCTTGTTCAGAATGAACATATCGATAGGATTTCCAATCCCCAAATTCTATTCCTTTAAATCCTTGTTTGAAGAAAAAGTAGCCATCAGAATGACTTCCAAACGGAACATTTCTTTCATTTATCAATAATCCATAGTTTTTAGCCTTTTGATGGAAAATTTTTTGATATTGATATTTTTTATGAGAATCCAATCCATGCTTGATAAAATCTAAATCCGTTCCAATGCAATCAAAATTTAATATAGTGAAGCGATTTTTATCGACATTTTTTATGTTTAACGAATTAAAAAAATTCCTAACTCCGTTTGTACCGCATTCTTCTGCTCCAGTAAAGACAAATTGTAAATCCATCGACTTTAGTTTTTCTTTTAAGAAATATTTCATCAACGCTAGCAGAATAACTACCCCAGAAGCATTATCTAAAGCACCTTGAGATTTATTTTCATTTTTATTATTTAGAATAAAAAGAACCGCCACAAAATGTAACCCTAAAGGAAATGCAGTAAGGAGATAAAAAAATAGCTCGTAATTTGTAAAAATCAAGTTTTTAAATACTAAAAAAATTACTAAAATAAGAGCAGTGTATGCCCAAAAAATGTAAGACCTTACTCGATTTACAACATTATATTTTTGGCTTTTTGAATCAATGTGCGCAAGTAAAATGACTTTTCTCTTTAGTTTTTGAAGATTTCTATCAATATCAACAGCAATTTCCGTATGCAGATTTTGTGAGGAAAATTTCTTTCCAATTTTTATTTTATCCGGATATCTTGTTATTAAATAGAAGAAAAGAAACAGAGAAATCAAGATTATTAAATTAATATCTTGAAATAAATTTCCGATATTCAAGTAAAAAATAACAAAAAGCCAAAAAATAAGAAGAAACATTATTTTTGGGTAATAAATCGAATAAAAGCGAGTAAATTCAAATTTCTGAGTAGATGGATTCAACCCCAGTTTCTCAATTTTACTTTTTATGATATTATAAGCTTTTTTTTCCGCCTTTGAGCCGTATATTCTAGGAAACGAGATTTCTTCTAAATTTTTTTTAATCGTCTTTTTTTCTATCACTAAAAATTAACCAAAAATATGTTTAATTATAGGAAATGGATTATTTTTATTTAGAATTTCGCTATCGCAAGACGAAAATCCATTTGTAATAAACCACTTATAGCAGATTTCTTGATTTCAATGAGTAAAAAAACTTTGTTTTAATAAAGTTTAATAGAAGTAGAAAGAACAAAAATAGGATTTCTTTTAGAGTAAAATAAATTTTGATTATAAGAATCAACTAAATAATATTACGGCTCAAATCTAATTCTTTTTTTTTAACGATATCGTCTAAAATTTCTGAAAAATCGTCAGTAGATCTTATTAAATTTTCGAAAAAATTTTAATAAATCTACATAATTTAAATAAAAGAGTTTCTAGATAAATATATACTCCTTATAAAAAAAAATGAGAATTTCCTATGGCTAAACAAGTACTTGACATCGGTTTTTTTAGTATTATGTATAGCCAAACCAATGGTACGGCTCATGCCGTAAGATTTCTAAGCGAGGCTTTGGCAAAGACAGGACATAATGTTCATATATTTGCACCTAAAATTGAGAATGGATATAAAATTCCTTCAACTTTACACTTTCATGAATTAGGAGGCGCAAGATTATCATCAAACACGGAATTTGTATTAAGTTTTCCGATTCACAAATATTTCTTTTGTCCGCACGATTATTTAGATATCGGGCACATTCACACTCATACAACCATAGGAGCAATGGCAATCAATTGGTGTAAGTTTTTAGGAATTCCCATGGTCGGTACGCACAATTCACCGCTTCAATTTTACGCTGCGCAATACTTTCCCGTAATAGGAAGGCTTCTAACGAGGTTTGACCTAACATGGAGATACGAAAGACATATTCTCGATAAATACGACTTTGTACATGTTCCAACGAAGACAAAAAAAGAATTGCTGATGGAATATCGATTTAAAGAACCCATTGTATGCTTTTCAAACGGTATTCACGACATGTATTTTAAAAACTTGAAGGAAAACGGGATTAGGGAAAAATACGGGCTAGTAGGTAAGAAGGTCTTGCTTTATGCGTCTCGAATGTCACCCGAAAAACATATGGTAAGTGTTATAAAAAAATTCAAACAAATTCATAAAGAAGTACCCAACGCTCATCTTATGATCGTTGGGAGCAACGGGCCTTCAACCGTTCCAGTCAAGAAACTTGCCAAAAAATTTGATTTTGTTACGTGTGCTGGAAGAGTGCCTTTTGACGACCTTTTAAAATTATACAACACAGCTGATTTGACTTGTTTATGGTCTTGGATAGAAGCGGAGGGTCTCGTATTAATCGAAGCTATGGCACAAGGTACTCCAAGCGTAGGTGCGAATGGTTGTGGAATAAAAGATGTCATAAGACACGGAAAAACAGGATATCTTGCGAATAATTTCGACGAATTTAGAGACTATGTAGTTAAATTGTTTAAAGACGATGAGTTAAGGATACAATTTGGAAAGAACGCAAAAAAAGTAGCTCAAATGTATAAAGTGAGCAATATCGCTAAGATCTGGATCGAGATGTATAAGTTTGCTATAAATCAACTTTACCCATTACGATATTATAAAAAAGAACGGAAACATAGGGTTGAGTTAGTTAAAGAATTTGTTCATAAACTACCTACTGTTAATTTTTAACTCAGAAAAAGGTACCGTTTTATTTTAATTTAAACTCCTAAGCTAAGAACTGAATTAAAATTGGATCAATTAATTGAGAATATTTTACATTTTAAATAATGAATCAAAAATTAAAAAATCTCTCAACTAAGGACGACAAAAATCTCTTTTATATCACCTCGAGATTTGTCGGAAAAAGAGGGAAATTCAAAAATGAATAAAAATAGCACTTTTTTCGGCGAAATGGACAAAAAGACAATTTTTATGCAAAAAACTTCGATCCATCTCTTCCGACATTAAAGGAATGGGTATGGCCAAGATGATTGTCGGCGTAAAATGAGAGACTTTTAAATTTCAGTCAAAAAGAAAAAATCAAAAATATCCTCAATTAATAGATAGATTTGATCATCTAGATGGTTCGTATTTGAAAATTATGAAAATATATTATATTTGAAAGATTAAATATTTCAATATTTTCTACAAATCGTTTAATTTATAATTAAATAGTTTTTAAGATACTAACAATTTTATCAATTAAATAAGAGTATATGCTTTAGAATTCAATAAAATGAACGAATCGCCGAATCATACACAAGAAGATGTGAATACAGAAAATTCTAAAGAAGAGTTAGAATTTGAATCAGGAGAAAAAGAACCAGAGGTAATTGAAAAAGACTTTGTTCCGCATTTTCTTCCAACTTATAGAGTACGACGGAATCTATATCCATTGCCCATCATCGTTGTGGTAATAATTGCTGGACTTTTAGCTTATGCGACCAATGTAATCGCTGGCGTGCAAATAGAAGGTGGATATGTTTCTGAAGAGGAATATGGGATTGCTGGAGGTATTATAAATGGAATTATTTTTACGGTCATGGCTGCGATTTCTTCGTTTATCATTATCTTTCTTGTAAAAAGAAAAGGAATAAATGTTTTAAAATATGTTTTTGGCGTTAGCTTTGGCTTTCTTGGTTTTCTATTGACTCTCTTTTTTGGAGAGATCGTTCTATTCTTAGCTTTTTACCGTTTGCCCGAAACACAATTTGTAATTATTGCGTATTACATTAGCTATTATTCCCTATTAATTGGTTCTGCGGTTTTCACCATGTTGTTGATTTATCGGTATTTTACTTCACAATCGCTCCTCACAAAAAACTTCATAGTGATGTACATCGGACTTCTTGTTGGTGCACTTTTGGGAGTTATAATGCCTTTGTGGACGACACTCGCCATACTCATCGGCATTTCGCTATGGGATATTTACGCTGTTAAATCCAAAAGAGGCCCCATCAAAAATATGATTGATATAGCTTCGGGGAGCGATTTTGACGATGAAGAGACAAAACAGAAACTCAGAGATGGCGAAATAGCTTACGATACTTCAAAATTAGAAATTGGTATTGGAGATCTAGCGTTTTATAGTATGTTAACTTCAAGTGCACTCATTATAACTGGATTTCTATTAGTAATGATACTTACCGCGTTAGCTATAATTGTAGGCACAGGAATCACGATTCAAGGACTAAAGAGGAATAAAATTCTACCCGGATTGCCTATTTCTATATTTTTAGGTATAGCAACGATGTTACTCTCCTGGTTTATTATTTCAATTTTGATGTGAATGAAGTTTAAAATCCCTTCTTTTAATAAAATAGACACAACGATTCTGAAATAAAAAGATTTGAAGATTAAGTAAAAAAATCATTAAAAAATTTATCCTAACTCTCTAATCGTTTACCGCCTTAAAATGTGTTTGAATGATTCAACTTAAATATTTCCGAGCATTCAAATTCGTAACATTAACTCCCAACTTAATAGATGGACATGGTAGATATAAACAATATAAAAAAAATAACGATTGTTGGTGCGGGGACCATGGGACACGAGATCGCTCAAATTTGTTTGATGGCGGGTTATCCCAAAGTATTTCTGAACGATATCAGTTCCCAAGCCCTTGAAAGAGCTCGACTAAAGATAAGTAGTGGGTTAAATACACTCGAAAATAAAGGAAGATTGAAAAAACAATTTACAGCCGAATCATTAATGGAAAATTTACAAATTGTTTTTGATCTTAAAAGAGCCGTGAGCGACGCCGATTTTGTCATTGAAGCAATTCCAGAAAAGATGGACCTCAAGCAGAATTTGTTCCAAAAATTTGGTGAATTAACGCCAGAGAAAGCCATCTTAGCAACGAATACATCAACGATGAGTATTTCTGAGATTGGTGCTAAATCTGGAAAACTAGATAAAGTTGTGGGAATGCATTTTTTTACACCCATCGTTGTATTACAACTTATAGAAGTCATAAAAGGAAAAGAAACATCTGAAAAGACAATGGAATTAACCTCTACTCTTGGAAAAAGCCTTCCAGCACTCAGAGGTAAGCGCGTAATAGCGATGGTCGAAAAAGAGAGTCCAGGCTTTATCGTCAATCGGTTAACCATCGCAGGAAGTATGTATTTAAATTGGTTATTAGATTATGCTTATGACAATAAAATACCCTTTGAAAGTATAGATGCTGATGTAGGCGCTCACGGAAAATTTGGTCCGTGTGCAAAATGGGATTATCTAGGATTGGATACAATTTACAATAGTTTTAAGTATTTTGAGCAAGTGCTCTCGTCAGATTTCGCTCCAGGAAAGGTCTTAACAATGCTTGTCAAAGAAAATAATTTGGGCAAAAAAACTGGAAAGGGAATATGCGAGTGGACTGATGAAGGAACCTTAATTGATAAGGATGTAAAAAAAGCTAATTTGTTTGATTCTGAACTATTTATGGCACTCCAATTAAACGAGGGATGTAGGTTATTAGAGGAAGGGATTGTTTCCAATTATAAGATTATTGACGACGCGATGTTAGCGGGGATGACAATGCCCGGTCCTTTCGGTCCTGGAAAAAGAAATTACAAGAAATGGTGCGAACTTTTGAATAATTTTGCTGATAAATCTGGTAAAGAGTACTTTCGACCTTGTGCCCTTATGAAGTCGGGAGACTTTCTTAAAATGCGTAAGTAATTGATTTTGGATTAAAGATTGCTGCGTTAAATTTTCAAATTATAACAAGAAATCGTCATAATTTATAAATTAGATCTTGCTTTTTGCAATAATATCAGCTTCGTATAAAATAAAATTATTCACAATTACTTCTTGAAGTGTTGTTGTATTCCTTCTCAAACTTCAGACTCGTCTCCAAAATCGGGATTTGAACAAATAATTGATTTTTTTAACGAATTAGAAGTTAATAAACCCGTAACTATCGCAGAAGTAGTCGAAAAGACCAATTTTTCGTGGAGTTTTGTAAAGAAAACATTAAAAAAATTGAGCGAAGAAGAATATTGCGGATTTCATTTTGAAAAATCTGGTAGCACCTGGATCTCTTGGAAGGATCGCGACAAAATTTTGCCGAAAATGGAGGACACTTGTTCTCGGTTCTTAGACGATGATTAGAAAGCAAGAAAAATGACTCAATGGGGAATCTATTTGGTTTACTCTTTATTGAGCGCATCTATCTATGTAAAAATCTTAATACATTTTAAAATTCGTTAGAACCCTAATTCTATTGCATTCGAAGGACAAATGTCAACGCATTTTAAACAATCTGGGCAAAATTTTTTTGCAAAGGCTTTGAAAACCATGTGAATCTCGTATCTTATTGGAGCTCCGGTTTCATCCATTTCCTCCATAGGTCTAAACATTAATAAGGATTTAGGACATACATCTAAGCATTTAAGGCAATTTGTTGGACGCAATTCTTTGGGATCGTAAGGTAAATTGCATTTGTTTGGATCGTAAAGAAACTTTACCGTTTTTTAACACCTCTCCTACCAAATATTTTGTGCTATTGGATGTGTATTTCTATCAACAAGTTGTATTGCTTCTTGCTCGCAAATTGATCGACATTGTCCGCAACCAAAACATATGGTTGGATCTATTTGAGCTCGATCGTTTTCGTCTAAGGAAATAGCATTGAACTGACATCGATCGACGCATTGTCCGCAGCTAATACACTCGTTCTTATCAATTTCCGCAACATATTCAGCTCTTCGATACACATTTTCGATATCGTACCACATTTTCGGACGAGCAGCGTAGCAATACTTATTGTCGCAATTACATATGCAGACTGCTTGAGGAAGTTCGCACCACCAAAAAACTGCGTGGACGTATCCTTTCTCTGAAAATTCTTTCAATGCTTCTTTAGCCTCTCCTGGACTGAGCCTCTTTTCCTTCCAACTGCGAGGGACTGTACGATTCACTTCGGATAAAGGAGCAAAGTTAAGACACTTATATTCGTCTTGTCCCTTGAAAAGTCTCTTACACATACACGGGTAAGCTACGTGGTCATGGGATAAGTCAACAATTTTATAGGCGTCTTCTAAAGGAACTACTTGACCGCTATGGCTTCGTATCGCAATATAATTACCTATTTTCTTTACGATGTTACCAATAAAGGATGGCTTCGCAGCTAAATCCACCATATCGAGTTGTTGCGAAATGTGAAGCGGATACCACGCAGCATCGGAGCTCTGCAGAGCATCCCTCACTTTTTTGGGTTTCCTTCCTAAGAGACGATCTAATAAAGATAATTTGTAAAATAATTCGTCTGTGTATCCTTTAGGGTTTAAATACCACTTATTATGTCCTTCTGCGTGCTTTTTACAAAACTTACACATGATTTTCTTTCTCTTAATATTGTATTTTATACTTTTTTATACATTATTATATTTGCTTATTTCTTTTAATAATATTCATTAAGATATGGAGTATCGAATGATCATAATTCTAAGTAAATCATTTGTGGAAAGGGAAAGAAGTTAATTAATTAACCTAGGAATGAGATTAATTATAATGATTCTTGTATCAGCTAATCAAAAAAAGCAATTGATTTCTTACTTTTCGTATACAGAAAAAATCAAAAAATTATCCATTCTTTAATAGGATTCTCGATTGGTTTGCCGAGTGATTTAAAGGAATTGTCTTTAAAATGCTCGTCGCATGAATAAAGAATATCAGCATCATTATATAGTGGTAAAACACATAAATAATCCCATATATGAATCTTGTTATTATTGCTTAACTCCATCGCTCTATTAATATCTTCTTTTTTCACAGTATACCATCGCATAAAATCGCTGCTTATTAATAGAGCACAATACTTTTGTACATAATCTATGGGTAGTTTTGCCCCGCGAAAAGCAAGACCGTGAAATAATTCGCAAATCTGAAAATTAGTCATCAATATTTTGGAGGTACTTAGTTTTTGTCTTAAAAATTCAAAGGCAAAATTATATCTCTCAATCGCAGATTCATACTCTGCCTCTTCTTTAAAATTTGATTTCTCTGGGATTTTTAAGGCAAATATCCAAAGTTCTGTATCGATGAAAACTGACATTTTAACCTCCAATATCGTTGTAATCGTATTCTTTTAAGTCATCGGAATGAATCCCATAAAACTTTTTCTGCATCAATGATAGAATTTTTTTCCTGTCATCTATCATCTTTGATTCTAAGCCTTCAATCCTTTGGGCGGTTTTGCTATTTTCCAATAAATAAACTATAGCTTCTTCTAATGTGACACGTCTTCCGAGGTTTTTAGTTAGTTCTCCTACAATTCGATGTAACCTTTTTGCTGTAGTTTTTGATACTTTAATTGTGGTATTTTTCATATATTTATTATATATAGTATAAGATTTATAATTTTATGATTAAAGAATATATGTCTATGGGAAATAGGTTAATTACACAATAAATGGATTGAGATTAATTAGAATGACTGCTAAATAAAGTCTTCAAAAGACTCAATAATAATATCAAAATAGACGAAAATTACTCACGCTCGATGCTGTATTCTCTTTTACTATAATACATATCTTCAATCCAAAGCGTTATAGACACAACTAAGGCCCCGTCAGCGTAAAGAAGAACGACTAAAAGCACAAGTGTGAACATAACATAATAAAGATTGTTAGAGAATCGCAAGAGAGGATATTCTAAGTAAAAATAAAGTTCCACAAACCATAAGGATAACGTAAAAGCTCCCATAATAAAAATTTTAATAATAATTTTTAAAAATATATATATACTTTCAATAAACTCCATTTTCTCATTTTTTTCTAGCACTATTCGCACCTCACTTCTCTTTTCTACATTTTAAATAAAGCGTTTTTGACTCTTAAATTTAATAACCTTCTCGTCAAGAGCTTTTCGAAAAGCTTTACCCCTTCGATATTCATATAATACTGCAACAAACGGTTTGGGTTTAATTTTCAATTAGGAATTCTGTCTTAACTTTTAAAAAAAATTCGCATATTTAAAGTTTATACCAAAATATAGTTAATCGTTTCTATGAAAATTAGTTAAATTCCCATCGTTGTTAAACGTACTGAATAGTAATTTTTTTTTCCATTTATCTGGACTGAGATTATTAATTAATATAAACACACTATATAGATTTCTAATATAGTTCAAAAGATTTAAAAAGTTAAAGATCCTATTTTTAACGCTCCGGAATTCTACGATCCCTTGTTATTTAAATTTATGTAGTGTGAAATTTCACACTTAATTTTAATAATTATGAAAAATTTTTAAATTTAAATTAAAAAAACGACTTTTGTGAAAAAAAATTATGAAAGTAGAGAAATGCTCGCAAGATCTCGAAAACGAGGTTATCTACGCTGGTTTGTGCATCCACTGTGGGAGCTGTAATGCTTTTTGTCCGCATATGGACTTCAATCAAGAGACGGGCGAAGCTTACGTAGTGGATGAGTGCACTGAAACCATTGGATTATGCTATAACTCGTGTCCGAGAAGTTTCTTGCCTATTAGTAAAATTGAGCAAGATTTATATGGAGAAAATCGAGTTGATTTAGCTGTTGGTGTCTATAAGGATATTATTCAAGTAAAATCAAAAAACAAAGATGATATCCTCTATAATTTGACTTTAGCAGCGTTCGAGGAAGGAGTAGTAGAGCACATGGTCTTAGGCGAACAAAAAAGTAAAAAACCTCCCGTAGCGATGCCTGTCGTTGTAGATGATGCGAAATCGGCGAAAAAACACATCCCCGGAAGCACCATGGAGAACGCGGGTCCGTTAATTACTGGAATCGGTCAAGCCTATCTCGATCAAAAAAAAAATGTTGGAATCATTGCCAATCCATGTCATCTTCAAGGGTTAGCAAAAATTTTAACTTCAGATTTTAATACGGGCGCGAGGGAAACAGTTTCCTTAAAAATGGCGTATTGCTGTTCTTCTGGAGGCATGGCCGGATGTAAATACTGCACAGACTTTTCTGGAGAATTTTCAGACATCTCTTATTCACCGTGGGGCGCTCCGAAGGGAGAAGCGTTATTAATCATCCGCACTGATTTAGGGCAAAAAGTGGTTGACGCAGCGATTAAAAAGAAGTTAATCGAGGTATCCAATAAAAAACCCGATCTAAGTGAGATGAAAAAGTTTCTTAATCGAAAGCGTAAAAAGAATTTTGCAACGCTTTTGGGAAGCAATTTAATAAAAGCGAATTACTTAGAAATTAACATCGACGAAGCTAAGGACATCCTTAAGGAGTAACTCGATACCAAAGGTTTCACTTAATATTTTTTCCTATTTCTTTCTATAATGTTTTTTTAGATTCTCGATTTCTAGTTCCTTAAAGTCAGAAGCTGTCAAACTATTTAACCTTCAATGCTAAGATCCATCTGGATAATAAGATCCTCAAAGAAGGCGTTAAAGCTTTCTAAAATCTCGGGGTAATAATTATCTAAATTATCCTTTTCGGAATGGATCCTTCCGCTCGAAAGAAATATCATAAATTCGTATCCGAATCGTTTTAAAGGGGCGTGATCGGTGCTAAAGTGAATTAAGGGGGGAATATACATTGGTTTCATTTTATACTCCTCAGATTTCTTTTTGAGCAAAGTTTCTATTTCACTTTTAATTCTTGGGGAATATAGTTTTTTAGGAAAGCCTTCTGCGTAGGCGTATAAATTAGTTTTCTCGTCAGCTCCAACCGAATCAGGTATCAAAAAAAAAGTTGTATCATTATCAAACTCGCTATGTCTTTGTTCAATAAAGGAGTTAGCCCCGCAATCACCCATTTCTTCGGCGCCGGTAAACACTACTATTAAATGAGTATTTTCGAGACGGTTTTGATTAGGATAAAAGCGATTTATCACTTTGAATGCGCTCGCAACGGAAGTAGCGTTATCTATTGTTCCATAAGACTCGTTCCCCCTCGAATTAAAAAGTTGTATACTATAAAGTCCTACGAGGAACAAACCATATATGAATTGAATTAAAAGAATGGAATCTAAAATATTAAGGAGATACAAAATCGAAATAATCGTAATATGGAATGCAAAAATCGTGCCTCCAAGTAATGCAAAAAGATAAATTGCTCCCGCAAAAACAGGATGCAGTTTCATGCTTATAGAGTCGTAATGGGCAAAAACAACTAAGGTTTGCTTCGGTTTTACTTTATTTTCATTAGATTTAGGTAAAATGTCAACAATGTAATTAAAAGATTTTCTCTTTTTTCCGATTCTTGTAAGTTTAAACTGTATCTTCTCTCTGATCTGACGGCTGTAAAATGAAAATACGAATAGCACTGCTGCGAAGAGAAAGACCAATAAGAAAAGATTTACAACCAAAAATGCGAGGGTGACGATCATTAAAAGTCCAACTAAAAAGTTATAGATTCTCAGTAAAAAATTCATAAAAAAAGTGGTGTATTCAAACGCTTGCTTCTGGAAACCGTCAATATTTAAATTTTTCAACTCGGTTTCAATTAACCCTTGTGCCTTTTTCTCTCCATTGGTTCCAGGTAATCTAGGAAACGATAACTTTTCTACCAAGTTTTTAGAAAAGTAATTTTCATTCATATTCTATGTGTCTTTTTTTAACTATACCTTTCGTGAGGATCTCAAAAATAGATTTGATATTTTCACCAGTTTTGGAAGAGGATTCGAAAAATTTAAACATATTTTTTTCCTCTTTATATTCTCGTCCTTGTTCGTAATCAACGGCTCTCTTTTCATCCGCCAAATCTGCTTTACATCCAACTAATATAAACACTGGATCGCTTGCGTGCTCGGTTACAATAGAATACCATTCATTCAAATTTTTAAAACTTTGAAATCGAGTGATATCGTAGCAGAGTAAGCATCCTAACGCGCCCCTACAATAATTCGGTAAAAAAAATCGAAATCTTTTTTCTCCAGCAAAATCCCAAATCTGTAATTTAATTTTGGTCTCTTCATCTATAGAAACATCATACGTAGCAAGATCAGTACCTATAGTGATTTTCTGAGCGATATATTTCCCTGTTATCAATCTCTGAATCAAAGTTGACTTACCAACGCCCCCGTCTCCGACAACTATAGTTTTAAACAAAAGACGCCTTGACACCATTCTCCTCTGATATTATTATAATTAGTACTATAATTATATAATTAATCTTATATATGTGTTATTCCAATCGATATTTTTTTCTGAATTTTTTATTAATTGCTGCTAAATCTTTTTTTATTTGATTTTGAACACTTTCTGGAAAGGGTTCTATAATTTCAGTTAATCTCTGAGTGTTTATATTGTTTATTTCTTTGTAATTAAGATAGAAAATTATTATAGTCACGAGGGGAGAAAGTATCAAAATTGGGAATATCATTACAGATAAAGATAAACTTACAGAGTCGTTCAAGTTCGAACCTGGTAATGAATATAACATTCCCTCAATTTGGTTATTCTCTATCATTAAGGAAAATATAATATTGAGAGCATTAAGAACGACAAATAATAGAAGGTTTATCATCGTAATTATTTTAAATTTTTTTATTTTAAGAAATGCGAGTAAATTGGAAGTATTCTGGGTACTTAATTGACCCTCCTCACTGATTTGCTTGTAAGGTTTAACTTCGATTCTGCAATATTTCCAAAGATCGATAAAAATCCAATAATATCCAAAGGTGTATACAAAAACAAATATCAAACTAAAAAATAAATCATAATATTTTATCAATTGTGGATGATAATACGATTCAGCACCAATCCAAAACAAAAGTATCAATAGTAATAAGGCACAAAAATTTAATCTGTTAGCGTGAATCTTTTCCATGCCTAAAGGGTTATAGATTATATAATTATTTGATAATGTAGTGACTTTAAAGGCGTCTAAAACTCGGAAAAACATAGCAAAACCGAACGAAACTGCGGGAAATAACAGAAGAAAGATATTATTCCAATCTTGAGCGACAACAAACACAAATGATAACGAAAATATGATAATGTCTCTGTATAACCCTTCAGATGTCAAATGCTTGATAGTTAAATATTTATCATCTGCCATTTTTCTATTAAAAATGATTGAATTAATTAAACTTTATAGGTCTAGTACTATAAAAATTTAAAATTGTTAAAATCTATCAAAAACACGACTTTGGACTAAAATATATGGAATACCTTACATTCTTTCCTTACGACCAGTTTAGAATCTCTCAAGAAAAAATTATAAGAAGTATCGAACATAGCGCGAGAAAAAAGAAAAATATCTTATTAGTCGCTCCTAACGGTACAGGAAAAACGATTATGGCTCTTAGCGGACTTCTTCCAGTAGCGAGCGAAAAGGATTTAAAAATTATTTATTTATGTAGAACACATTCTCAAAATACGAGAGTTATAAAAGAATTGTTGAAAATCTATAATTTCTACAAGAGCCAAGATAATAATGGTGGATCAAGAATTAATGGTTTGTCAATCAGGGGGAGAAACGAGATGTGTTTGAATAAAACTCTGTTATCATTAAAGGCTAATCCAAAAGAATCGATGTCCATATGTAGCGATTTACGAAAGAATAGAAATTGTGCTCATTTTCTAAATTTATTGAAAAAAAGGGATGGTGTGGACGATCCAACTCTAATAAGTCCCGAGCTTTTTGAAAAACCTCTTGATGCAGAAGATCTGATAAATATGTGCAAAGAAAAGAGATTGTGTCCCTATTTTCTTACAAAATTTTTATTAAAAGAGATGAGCGTAATTATTTGTAATTACCAATGGATTTTTAACCCGTTCATCTTAGAGAATTTCTTAATGTTTATAGATCGAGAATTAGAAGACTGTATTCTAGTCATTGACGAATGCCACAATATAATCGATGTTGCTACGGATGTAAACTCAGAAAAATTATCTCCTTATTTACTAAATCTTTGTCTAAAAGATTTAGAATATTATCAATCGCCAGTCTTAATGCAGAGCTTTGTCCATATTTTATCTGATCACTTAAGAAAAATGGAAAAATCGCTGAAAGTGGACGAAAAGGCGCTTGATCCATCAAATTTTCTGGATAGTTTGATTAAAAAACTTGGATTTTCTGATTTGACAGAATTTCAGAAGTTTATTAACCAAATTCACGAATTTAGCGTATCAATTCACGAAGAAAAAACTGCGAACGGTGAAATTTCCAGAGATTATTTAGGTAGTTTCGCTGATTTTTGGATTAAATGGATAAATTCGTATTCATTGGAAAGTTATTTCTTTTGTTATTCTGTCAGCGGAAAGCAGAGGAAGAGATATGTTTCTTTAGAAATTATTGCTTTAGATCCAAGGGAAATAGTTAGGCCTATTTTGTCCAGATGCCATAGTAGTCTATGTCTCTCGGGAACTGTTAATCCTTACGTGTTTAATAATCTAATGGGTCTAAATCAATGTGGAAAAAGTTATAAAGCTATTAAAACCCAATCACCTTTTAAAAAAAAGAATATAAAAGCTTTCATTACTGAGGGAGTAGATACGAAGAAAGTAAATCGAACTCCTCTAATGTATAAGCGGTATATACAAAAAATTGAAGAAGTAATATATAGTACTCCTGCAAATGTAGGAATCTTCTGTGCCTCCTATAGAGTTTTACAAGGATTAATAGATTTTGGAATTGAAAAGACTGTTCGCAAACATAATAAAAAGTTGTTTACGGAAGAACCTGGTTTGTCGGCGTCGGAAAATTCAGTTATACTTCAAGACTATAAATCCCTGGCATCCGATCCAGATGGAGGTGGCGTTTTATTGGGTGTTTGTGGAGGTAGAAATTCAGAAGGGGAAGATTATCCTGGAGATTACATGAATTCTGTCATTATAGTTGGAATCCCTTATCACTTACCTACACCTAGAGTCCAAGCAAAAATAGATTATTATGATGAAGTGTTTAATAAGCAAGGATGGAATTTTGGTTATTTGTATCCGGCAATTCAAAGAGCAAATCAAGCGAGCGGACGGCCTATAAGAAAATTAAACGATAAGGGTAGCATTATTTTTATGGATTCTAGATTTAAAAACAAATATCAATGGATTGCTGATTGGCTTCGAAAAGAAATCTTGGTCGTCCCAGATATAAAAAACGCTATAACCCAACTTTTATATCCATTTTGGTATTCTAAATGAAGAAATATATTAGCCTTTATTCCGAATAGATTCATGAAAGAATTACATGCCTCAAAATTATTAATAAGGAAGAAAAAAATTATCCATAATAACTTCAAGTTTCCTTAATTAATCTTTTAGAGATGAATTCGGGCAAAAAAAAGCCTAAATAATATTCAAGCGCGCTTGAGATTAATAATATTCTGATCAATGCAAGAGATAATGTGGTTAATGGTGCAGCGGATTCATACAATGCAGAAATCGTAAATGAAATAAAAGCAATCAATAAAAATCTTCCTTTCCATCTAATTCTTTGATCCATTGATTTTAATGATTCCCTCGTGAATAAGATACCCGTAATTAGAAAAGTGATTATTGCAAAAAACTGATAGGAAATTGTAAATAGGGAAAATTCAGCATAAAATCCGTCAACAAAACCTATTAGTTTTGGATTTGTAAATAGAAATAAAAGAAGGAAAAATTCATACACAATGAAAATAAGAATGAAAACCGTTAAAATTTTAGATTTATAATTAGGATATACAAATACGCAAAAGGAATAAATCCAGCACATTAGAGCAACGGGTATGAATGCAATTCCTAAAAATAAATAGGCAAATTCTGATAGGAAGCTGTCGAAGAAAATTCTTAGAATAAAGTCTATTGATCTGGGCCACCAAGGTGAAGATATAAAAATCCACGTTAATCCAACAGTAATAAATGTTTTCTCTTTCTTAGATAAATATTTTCTTAATATACTAGCTCCTATAATCAAAGAGATAACGACAAAAATTACGCTAAAAGTCCCGGATATGATCTGAAATTCGTTTAAGTCTGTAATGGCCATTTACCACACAAAATTATAATGTTATTAGAATTATTAACATAATCGTTATTAATGCTTAAAAATATTTTTGAGATAATTTTTCTTATTGTTATAAAATTAGTGTTTTTAATTCTATTACATAATAGGATAATTTCTTTTTTATTAACATGATTTTATGGTCTTAATTCTTAATGTTCATTAAGTATTATTTTTACAAGCACCTTCAAATTTTAACATAATTATGAGAGAAGACAATCCAGGAAAAACGACCATAAATAATATTGCAATATAATAATCAGAATAAATTGCTAAAAGAAGACTAAAATACAAACCACCAGAAAAGCTACCTAAATAAAAACTAGAGTTGGCATATCCTACATATTTTCCTTTATTATCAGGAGTGGTGAGTTGGGAAATATAAATTTGAGTTGCGGTGAAGAACATAGCAAACGAAAAGGAAATAAGCATTTGTGAAATGAGAAATCCAATGAAATCTACTGAGACATAATATCCCAGAATAACTATAATACTCAAACAATATCCAATTACCATGAAGCTTTTCGTGTTTCTTTCATTAATGATTCGCCCAAATAAAAGGATTAAAAAAAATTGCAATAGAGGATTAATCCCTATCAAAAATCCGATTTGAATATCACTATTGATATGAAATGCCATAATAATCGCTAATACGGAGATTATCGGTCTAATTCCAAAATTTCTAAAATACATTGCACCATAGATCGATTTAGATATAGGAGCTTTTGAATCGATACCTCCTGACTTTTCTGAGGCTAAAAGAGAATTCGATTGTTCTTCAAATCTTTCGCGAATAAGATTTCTATGTTCTCTTATAAAAATTGTGAAACCCCCGTTAATTAGCGAGATTATTAATAAGAAAATAAAGATGTTATCGATTCCGAAAAACTCAATAAATATACCTCCAAGCTGTGCGCCGAGAAACCAGCCTAATACTATCATTGCGTTGTAATACGAAACAAAATATTTATCATTCTCAACATATTCCTGAAATAGTACCAAGTTCACTCCCAAACACGCTAAGCA
>WJKD01000470.1 GCA_014729315.1 Promethearchaeota archaeon
GAGGAGAAGGCAGAAAAAGCAAAGGAAGAGGCAGAAAAAGCAGAAGCCAGGGCGGAGAAAGCAGAAGCGACCATTGAAGCTTATCGTAAAAAATACGGGGATCTTGACTGAATCGATCTAAAACTTTCAATAGAGTCTCTAAATTAGTCATTGTTATGTGTTTTTTTTAGTACAGTTGAGATCTAAAAATGCTCTACGCTTATATTGATTTAAATAAAGATCGTAGTTTTTGTTCTTCAAGGAATAATTGTTTTAAATCTATTGCATCATTTTCTGCGTCAGAATACGTTCCATTTTTTACTTTTTTTAAAACGAGGAGGAATCTTATCGGGACGCTTTCTGTAGTCAGAAAAAGAATTAAAAGAGCAGACAAGTTAAAGATCGCAGATATTACAAAGAGGATAAAAAGCGTCTTAAACATAAAAAACTCCTGTTTAATCCGCTAATTATCGGATTTGACCCGTTAATAATAATCAAAGGAAATAAAATAAGCACGAGGGCCATTTTTTCTTTCAATGTTTTTTGAAAAACATCCGAGAACACCCAGAAGACGCCATAACTAATGATTGTAAGTGGAATTAAAAAATCAATTTTATCAACATTGTATTTTTAACAAAAGATTTTAGTTTTCCCTGTTCGTTCTGCACGAAAAACTATGAAATGTAATAATTTAGCGAATAATCTAGCGCGGGCGGAAAAAATCTCGATACCACGACGATTATCGAGATGTACGATGTTGCGATGATTAGAAAACCCCACGTTTCTATCGAGATCAATCGAGCAAGTAAAAATAGGACGAATACGTTAAGTATTAAGCCTCCCTAATATGTTAAAAATGAGTTCTTTGTATTATTATTATTATTATTCATTTTTATTATTCATTTGTTCGTTTAATCAATAATCTAAAGATCTAAAAATCCTTAAATTGTTCACTCTTCGTAATCGTCGCACGCTACCTCGTCAGCGGCTTTCAGAACGAAAAATCCTTTATCGCAGATTAGAACCATATCCCCACAGCTCGGACACGTAGAGGCATTTGCTTTACGATAATTCTTACAATATTTTGCGTTTGCGCGCATATTATTACTTCCATTCTTTTGGTGCTTAGTTCTCTTAAATTCGGCTTGGTCAGGGACATCCGGCTTTTTCTTTTGCGATTTTCCGTTTTTTTAACCTCTTCGATCACCTAGGTTTGCGAAACCTTTCTGTTTTTGTAATCCTCCACGAGCTTATCGTCGAGTTCTTTATTTTCAATGGCACTACCGACTCTTATTCTGCGCTGGACAGTCCGCTCGGACACATTTAATAGCTCCGCAGTAGTTTTAGTAAATCATTCGGCGTGGTCGCTTGCGGATCCCTCGCCTTCGCTTCCTTTTTTGTCGATTTCGGGTTTTTCATTTTTAGATGTTTTTAAAGTGTCATTGTCCGAATTCGACATAGTGTCGACATCGGTATCATCGGTTTTTTGCTTAGCAAATTGGCGGACTCAAAAAATCGTCGTGTAGTATGCAGTGTCCCCACTGCGAACGACCGGATCATCAACATTGCTGGGAGCAAACAATTTGCTCGTTCGGTAAATGCGGGTTCTGTTTAAAACCCCCCTCTTCCCAATATGACTTTTTAAATATTATTTACAAATCTGAAGTTATTAATTTGCTGAAAAAAATATTAGATTTGCCTATTTTTAATTTATTTTTTCAGCGATTTTGGTTAAAATTTTTTTAAAGTCGTCGTTTATATCATATTTTAAACCATCCAGAATCTCTTGAAAATCGTTTTTTAAACGAGCCCATTGCAATCTATATCGAAAATAATCCCAATCTATATCTTGATAATTATTCAAGAGAAGTTGTAAGATATCCGAAATATCGGTGGAACTTCGATCAGCTCGTGCGAGTTTAGTTAAAATGAAATCTTCCAATGCGAGTACATGGGTATTTCCGATATAATTTCGGATCCTATTGGTCATTTCTCTGTCCCATTCAAACGCGTCGCATGGTTTAAGCCAGATTTCGGCTTCATTTTTTAAACCATAGACAGTAAAGAGATCTTGACCCAATTTTGGTTCTTGAGGCGTTTCGACTCCCTCTTGTTTGAGATCTTTTAAAAATTGATCTAATTGCTCTTGAGTCGATACATCTACTGAGATGTCAATATCTAAAGTTGTTCTTCCCACTTTATATGCAGGCAAGGCTAAGCC
>WJKD01000471.1 GCA_014729315.1 Promethearchaeota archaeon
GATTCTATGAGGACTGTTTTAAAACACCAGAACTTTACAAACAGAGAAAGGAAATTACTCAAAGAACTTAAAATAGCCAGGGCAAAAAGAAAGTCAAGTGATATCGCAGCAGAAACAGACTTAATAAATAAACTAAAAAGATCTATAAGCGAAAATAAAACTAAATTAAAATATAGAGAAGAAGACTTTCTTTACGTGAAAAATCAAAGAGATCAAATCATCAATACTCTAGAAGTATATCAAGATCAAATTAATAAGCTAAATAGAAAAAAAAAGCAAGCATTTAATCAAATTAACCAGATAACAAGAGAAATGAGCAAGTCAGATGGACAATCAACCAAAAGAAAGCTTGATGTTAATATAGGCGCTCAAAAAAATATCTCAAAATCGAAAATAATACGCTCGCTTCAAAAAGATGCAAGGAATTATCAAGAAGAAATAAAGACTCTAAAATCCAAAATTTCAAAAGTAAAATTGAAATTGAACGACCTAAATCCTAAGTTTGAAAAGTTGGAACGCAACTACGAAACACTTCTTAAGGTAATTGAGAGCGATCAAAATAGAATAAATCAAATTAAACAAACACTTAACGCTAAAATGGAAGAGGTTGATAATTCCTATAAATTTGAGGATAAAATAAATGATATTGAACTAATAAGACAACCTACACAAATAAATGAGGAATTGGACGCCATTAATAATTCTCTTAACGAATTAAAAACGAAATCAGATTACATTTCGGAATTGGGAGAATATGACTTTCAAAAAATTCAAGATCAATTAACTGAGATAATTAATATTTTGACTTCTGAAAAAAACCGAGTAAGGATCTCCGTGGATAAAAAGGAAATTATCTCGTCTATAGAAAATTTTAGAAATTTAGAACTCTTTATTAACGATTTACAAGACACGATCAACGACTTTTTATTGGAAATTAATCTTGGAATTTCCTTGAATTTTTTACTGGACGAAAAAATGGAAAATCTTTTGTTAAGCTTTCTTTTTTCTCGATCAAATAAAGGAAATCTTAGATTTGAGGATTTAACTACTCCAGAAAAAGTGTTTTTTGCAATCATATTTTACATTGCTCTCAAAATAGTATCAAATCACCAAAGAATTATTTTTTCAAATCAATTCCTTCCCGAATTTTTTAATAAAAGAGGTTCGATATTTAGAACAATACGAAAAATTATTCCGGTCTTAATTAATAAAAAAAAGTATCAAAATTACATATTAATCTTTATCATTTCAAATCTTGAAATGAAAAAACCAATTGAAAATCTAAATGTTAAAAAATTATAAAAAACCAAAGTGAAAACAATCGTGGAAAATGTCAAAATTGAAGATAATGTAAAAAAGATCACAGGATTAATTCTTAAAAACAAACAAAAAATGATTAGAGAAGAGGATTTAGTCAATTTATGCGGAGATACCTCTGATTTTAATCAAATAATTGGTGAAGTATACGAAAATCTTTTAAACGTAGGAATGGAGCTTATAAGTACTAAATTTCTAGAACAAAAATATTATGTCTTAACTTCTGAAGGAAAAGATGACGACATCACCGCAAGCCAGTATGGTACTCTTGCGTTAGTCTTAGCTATCTGTGAGGAGCTAAATGAAAATGTATTAATTGATGATTTAAAAGAAATTTTCTCTGAAGTATGGACTTCTGATATTGAATTCTTGTTCGAAAAGGACCTTATTCGGAAACTGTATGTAGAAGACCTCGAAATAATAAAAGTTACTCCTCTTGGAAAAGCTACTCTTAAAAATTTAATTAGCGATCTTTCCCTAAAAAAGCTTTTAGATGTATTTAAAGAAAATCAGAAATAAGTAAAGTTAAAAAATAATTATAGGGTAATTTATTCTAAATCCATTTTAAATTGTTCGTATATCTTTTTTACTCGATCTGCTGAGGGACCTGTGCCCCGTACACCGTTCTCGTCAACTATTATTTTCCCATTAAGGATGGATATAACATTCTGATCCTCAATATAATTAACATGCCCCTTGGAAAATATTTTGGAGATTCGATCCGCTAAAGCCTGCATTGGAAAAGGCTCTTCTTCTACACTAACGAAGTTGTAGTAAGAGCTTTTAACAAAGATCTTTGGAAAACTTCTATTCTTTTCGTTTTTTGCGTTGATTAATATCAAATTCGCATCTTCGGATACGCCCTTCAATTGCCCTACGAAGAATTTATCGTCATCTAAGTACACTTTTACTATTTTATCGATTAATAAACCCAGTTCCGTATTGTATTGTCTATACATAAAAATCCGGTTTTTGTTTTATCCAATAAATTATATAATATTTATTTTCATTTCTTTTATTTTTTAGTCTATTACTTTTCGAGTTTCAGCGAATCTATTAGTTCTGAGATACCTTCTTTGGTAATAGCACTTGTTTTTACTACTTTTATGTTAGGATTGATAGTTTTCGCATCTTGTACCATCTCCTCAAGATCAACCTCAATTACATCTAATAGGTCGATCTTATTAATAACGGTAATGTCCGAGAATTTAAAGAGTAACGGATGCTTTTTAATAACCCATGGACCTTCTGTGATGGAAACTACTACAATTCTTTTATCTGCGCCCAGAATAAAATCAGATGGACATATTAGATTACCCACATTTTCGATAAACACTAATCCGTTTTCATATTCATTTAAATCGATATTTTTTATTACTTGAGAGATATGATAAGAATTTAACGCACACTCCCTACCCGTGTTTACTTGTATCGTTTTTACTCCGTGCTTTTCTATTCTGTCAGCATCAATTCTAGTAGCAACATCTCCGTTAATTACAAGAATTTGAAAGTGTTTTGACAATTCTTCAGCTAAAAGTTCTAATATAGCTGTTTTCCCAGCGCCTATAGCTCCCACAACATCAAAAGATTTTATATTAAAATCGTTTAGATCGCGCTGGTTTTGTACCGCTAATCTATCGTTATTTTTGATTAAATCTTCGTTTAATTCAATTATTTTTGTAATTTTTTGATCGGGCATTTTTTAAGAACCTAACTCGCACTTCAATTAAAATTAAGATAATATATAAAAGAATAATACATTCAAATTTTTTACGCCTTTTGTATTATGAAAATTGAGTTAATACCTCGGTCTTGGCCGAAATTTATAAGCGTATATAATATAGGAAGCGAGGATCCCTCCTAAGTCGGGGAGATAAAGTAATAAGTACACGGGACCAACGATTAATCCAAAAAGAAGCGCTGGAATTACCCTAGATAAAATCAATAATATCAAAAGCGTCCTACCCTTCATCTTTACTGGGACAAAATAGCAAAACAACATCATTTCTCTGTCGGGTGAAAAATATACAATAAACGAAATTAACCCTAAAATGGCACCTGTAGCCAGTCCAATGGAAATCACTACTTGGTTAATTGGATATAAAGGAGATAATAAGTATCTGATAAATAAATAAACAATACCCGTACTCAACGCGCAGTAAATGTAGAGTGTTATTAAAAATTTTGTTCCAAACCTTAGTTCAATGTTTTTTGCGATATTATAAAAGAATATGATTAGTATAAATAAGAACAATAAACCTATTATACCGCTCGCACTTACAAACTGTGCAGTTAGAATTGTCCATAGCAACAAATTTAAAATTCCAAACATGCTAAAGTTAATAAAATACTCGAGGCTAAATATCGATAAAATAAAGGATATAACCGAACAAACGATGATTAGTACCATTAAATATTTTGTACCGTTAGCCATTCCAACCCCCGTAAATCCTGTTTTGAATTGTCTGAGAGCCCGTTTTCGCTCCTTGCGTTGCTCTTTTAAATATTTGCGTACTTCTTTTTTTCTTTTACGTTCAAAATCAGAGGTTTTATAGGTTTTTCTTCTGCTATCTGGGTAGCGACTGCGTGCTTGCCTATCGCTTATCGGAACAACAGGTGTATGCTTCAGCTCGAAACTACATTCGTGATTCTCTGGCAGTCTATGCTTTTTACAATAAGTTCCTCCACAATATTTGCATTTAAAGGGTAAATACCCGATTTCCTCTCCACAGTATTCGCAATAAGGCATTTCTTAACTCACAATGAGATTAACATTCTCTATTCAATAAATTTTCCCATTAACTCTAATAATTTATCTTCAAGAACAAAAGCATAATAAATTACTTAAAAATTATTATAATTCTTTATTTTTTTAATTTAGGTTTTTTTCGAGCATGATGAGAAGTTTAATCTATAAATATTATAAAATTGAAGAGTTATAAGCTTGTCCCCTACAATATAAGTAAGTGATCATTACAATGATTCGGGCACATAGGGGTTGGTCTGTATAGGAGCGTAAATATTAAAATAGGTGATAATCAATAGGATTGCAAGAGCACTAAATAATAAGAAGTATATTCCCTTATTCCATTTAAAAATATTTTGACCATCTAAAATCCCTACGGGAATCATATTGAATAAACCGAGCATAAAATTTAGAGAAGCAGCAACTCCAACGAATAGATTTAATGGATAAAGATTTTTTGGAATAAAGAACGAGATAGCGAGTAAAATTGATCCATAGACTAAATTAACTGTGGGGCCAGCAGCTTTACATAATCCGGTTTTTCTGTCAATTTTATTCAATCCCAACACGACGACAGCGCCGGGAAGTGCGATTGTAGGTAATGCAGTCAAACCGAAAAGAAGTGAAAAAACACCAGTAGCTAAACCAATTAGCGTTAACACCATCCCAAAAGTTAATAATCGAAATTTGGTTTGAAGTCCAAAATGTTTTGCGACTTGACGATGTCCAAATTCATGGAAAAGGAAAGCCGTTGTATAAAAACTCGCCAATAACAATATTGTCCACGTGAGCTTTAACTTAACAAGAAGTGGATTGTAAAACCCAATTACTCCAATGGTAAAAATTAAAATCCCTCCAATTAATAGATGGAAAAATTCTGATTTATGTGGCAACATGATTCCTTTAAATTCAATTCCAGAATCTGGATCAAATGCGTTCTCAGGGATGTGCCGTTCTTTTCGATACCATGTAAAACTTCCGTCAGTAGTTCCTCTCATCTCAGCGCTGGATATATCTTCAACATTGTTAGACGGAGTAAATCTATGAATAGGGTGCTCTTGGGAACTTTGTTCTTCGGTTGAGATTACATTTTGTTGATTTACAAATAAGTCCGCTTGGGGGGTAGATTCGTTACTAATACCAAGACTTTCTTGAACTATTTTACACTCGTGATCAATTGGATTTATATGTAGCTTACAGTAATGTTGACCACATTCTGGACAATAAATTAAATCTTCTTGGAGGAACTCTTCTCCACAATGATAACAACTTGGCATGGAATTCTTTTCCTGGGTTCTTAGTTACTTATTTTATGTTTTTTACAATAAATTAATTAAATATTCTAAATGCAATTATAAAACTTTAAGTTTTTCACATTTATTCAAAAGGCTATCATAACCATAACAGAGGATTGACCATTAATTATAGGATAGACTATCAATATTATCAATCCACATAGTTAAATATTTTCTATTTTTTAAGTCAATTAAACCTTAAAATCTTTCACAAAATTTAATTTAATAGATGTATACTACTTTTACAAGTAATAGGTAAAGAATTCGAATATGTCGACTCCAGTGTCAGTTTCCAACGGTCCCTTTTCAACAAATTATCTAATATCCAAAAAATTTGTTCTCGTTTACCTTTTTATAATCTGGCTTAGTTTTCTTCCGTTAATTATTCAAGTTTGGTTCTTTTTTTACTTTTGGAGAGCGCTTAATAGCAACATATACCTTTTTTTTATAATATTACCTTTTGAAATCATCTTAGGCTATTTTGTATTATTTTTCTCCTCGTTAATTACATCTAAGGGGTTTTTAGGGCTTGCAAATATTATTCATAAACCTAAAGAAGGTGTTTTTAGAAGAAAAAAATCAGATAAGGATTTTTATTTCTGGAATCTGAGGGCAGTAATTAAAAAGTGGCCCGTTTGGCTGGCTCGTATCATACCATTACCGTTTTTAGAGACTATACTATATAAATGCTTTGGTGTGAAAACTAATTTCTCCAACTCTCTTTATCACGGATCCGTTGATACTGAGTTTATTGAATTTGGTAATAATGTGGTTTTAGGAAAAAGTTGTTATGTAAAATCTTCTCTAATTTATCGAGATTTTCTCGTCATAAAGAAAATAGTTATTGAGGATAAGGTAATGATTAGTTCGCATAGTTATGTCTCACCTGGGACGAGGATAAAGAGTAATACAATATTAAATGCTTATTCTATGACGACAATATCGCAAATTTTGGAAGAGAATTCAATCTACTCGGGTTATCCCGCAATCAAAAAAAGTTCACACATCAAAAATTTCACAAAAGCGGATTTGGAGAATGCTTTTTTTGATTCTTCTGAATCTACAGAAGAAAAAACTTCTTTAATTAATCTATCCAAGAGAAATTCCAATTCTAATCAGAAATTTATAAAACAAATCCATATTTATCTTTTAATTTTCTTTCTTTCTTACATTTTCTCTTACGGGCTTCCAATTTATTTATTGCTCATATACCTACAACATTTTTTTTATCCTTATGTGTTATCACTTTCCAATCCTCTAAACATATTTCTAAATTTTAATTCTCTGATTATATTTTTACTGAGTCCAATCGTAGTTATAGGTTTTGTTCTACTCAATCTTTCGCTTGTTTTAATTGTCGTGAAATTGATCTATTGCATCATCAAAAAATTGAATCCCCCTCGAGAGGGTATTTTCAACTGGAAGGAAAACACTAAAGAATATAGATTTTATTTCATCCGTTCGTTTTTAATGAGATACATTAAATGGAAAATTCAACGTAGCCCATTCCCATTTTTGATTAAACCCGTGTTTAACTTTTTGGGTAATTGTCATTTTGGCAAGTATACCGTCATAGAGGATATGTATGTCGCAAAAGAATTCTTTAAAGTGGGAAACAATGTCTATCTCGGAAAAATAATGACCGCAAACCATCTCTGGGATAAAGAATTAACGGTCAAAGGGCTTAATATTGAAGATAACTCTGTTATACTCGATGGATGTTGCGTATCTCCTGGAACGCATATTGGTAAGAATGTGACTTTATTACCTCTATCAATTACTTCAAAGTGTGATACATTAAACGAGAATCTTGATTATCTTGACGCCCCAGCGGAGCCAATTTCGAACGATAAAATTTCCTCTAAATTTAATTTAGATGTAGCAGCAATAAAAAGTGCGAAAGGGACTAGTATACGTAATGAGAAACATCTGAACCAATATTCAAAAACCAAAAATCCAAATTTTACCCACGATGATATTGTTACCTGTAATAACGTAAAAGAAAGAAGATTTTCCTTGATCTACCTTGTTTTGATGTGGTTTTCTCTATTTTTTACTATTTCTATAGCTTCTTTGTTTTTTATACACTTTTTATACATTTTTCATCCCCTCATTTTGATAATAATATTACCGCTCCTCATTTTGTTATATTATGTTCTTTTCATTCTCGTCCTCGTCTTGATATGTCGTTTATTTTTGATTTTAATCAATTTAATGCACAAACCCCGAGAGGGAATTTTTATTCGAAGCTTGAAAGATATGGATTATTTTTGTTATTGTTTTCGAAAAACGATTAAGATGCTTTTGTTGAAAATTTATAATTTCTTTCCCCTTCCGTGGGCCAAAATTTTAGCATTAAAAGCCTCAAATTTAAAAATATCTTCTAGCTCGGGAGTTTTAGACAGCTATATCGATTCAGATTTTATTGAATTTGGAAGAAATACTATCCTTGGGGAAGGCTCGGTGATTATGAGCTCTATGATAGTCGGCGATTATCTTCTTCTCAAAAGTGTTTTATTTAACGAAGGCTCTACGATTGGAGCAAATAGTCTAATCGCCCCCGGAACGATTTTTGGAAGAAATTCAATTTTGGGTCTGGGGAGTTATACAAAAATTAACCAAAAACTGGAAAGTGGTTGGATTTATATTGGAAGGCCTGCTGTTAAATTTAAAAAATTAGAAACTTAATATCAACTATAAATAATTTTGCTTGCAAAATAGTTTTCCCTCCTAAATGAATACAAAAAGATCGCTTCTATTTTTCCATAAACTTAATTATACGATTCCATATTTTTATATGTATTAGGAAATATTGAAAACTCAAATCAATTTGAAGTAAGAGTATGGTTAAAAGACAAGTATATTGTGACGTATGTGAAAGGAATGTAACACTCAAAAGAAAGAATTTTGATCACCAATATCACGAAGTCATTGTACTCTTAATCATTTTCACCTTAGGGATTGCATATCTTATCCTAAAATATACGAAAAAAAAAAATACCTGCCCGCATTGCGAAAAAGAGTTTGATTTAGATAATCTTCCTCCACCGAAACTTGAATTGGTAAATCTTAAATCGTGATAAGGTAAAGATGCATTAAAATAACAATTATGATATTTCAATAAATTTTGTTCACAGTTTTTTAACCTTCATCTCACTTCCACAACGTGGGCAAGTCTTGTCTTTTGAAGTGAGTCTTTTCTTCATGATTGTTTTTTGATATTTACATTTTGCCTTCGAGCAGAGGAGTTGATATTTTGTAAGAAGAACTGGTGCTTTCTCTTCCTTTTTCCTTTCCCTTTTTTGTTTATTTTTATTTTCAATCGGTTTTTTTTTAATCTTCTTTTTTATAGGTTTTTCTTCTTTCTCTTCGCTTTCTTCTGTTTTGATCCATCTATCTAAGCTCAATGCACACCCCTCAATTAAGTATTATTATAACTTAGTTAAAAATAGTTACTATAACCTTCTTCTAAAGATCTAAATCAATATTAAATTACATGAAATTAAAAAAAAAATAAAATAATAAATTTTTCTTCAAATAAAAGAGATTAAAAGACTTGTTCCTTTCCAGCAATCAATCTTTCTCTTAAATCTATGATGTTTTTTCTTGATAACTTCTCGTCTGAGACTTCTTTTGCAATCTTTTCTATACTACTAAAAGTAACATTATCCGCAGGAATCAATGATATCGAATTCACCCAAGGATCAGTAATAGGACGCCCTATTTGAGACAATAATTTAACATGTGCTTCAATAATGTCTCCTTGTCCTCTTTCGATAATTTCTCTTGCCATATTGGTAGCAAGAACGTTATAGATTTTGCCTACATGATTAATTGGATTTTTACCGCAAACTGCTTCCAAACTCATCGTTCTGCACGGTGTAATGAGCCCATTTGATCTGTTTCCTCGACCAACTTCGCCGTCATCGCCTGCTTCTGCTGAAGTGCCCGTAAGTGTTAAATACATTATGTCTTGGTCTAAGTTATCACCAACATTAACGGAGCAAGTAACTTCTTTTTCTGGAATTATCTTCGCAGCTAAGTCAAGAGTAGCGTCTTTTATTTGATCTATGTAGTTAATATATTCGTTTTTATCGTGGATATGTTTACTTACCATCGCATTACACACGGTAATATCTACCTTTTTTCCGATTCTTTGCGTCATTACCTTGATATCTTCGCCCGAACCCTTACATTTGTCTTTGAATGAGTCGGAATTGAGCATCCTCTCAGTTTCAAGCGTTATCTTCTCCACATCAGAAAGAGGAGCGTATCCAACACCAAAACTGGTATCGTTTGCTAAGGGGACTTGCTCCATCACATCAGATTCTTCAAAAACACCGGTTAAATCAATGGATCCTGGTCTTACTGCGTAATCAAATTGTATATCTGTCGTTAAATCCAGATTTCTGAAGACATTTGATACGATTTGTCTGCACGCGTTAAGGCATATGGTTGCAACGGGGATATATTCCAACTTGTTTTCCTTAAAAATTTGATTAATCGCCCGTCCGACAATCAAAAAATATTGCGGCTCAAGGATTAGACCTCCTCCTAACTTTGGTTTTGATATTCCTCCTACTAAAGCAGCTTTGTCAACATTATGGTGATAATACCTACCAAATTGTTCAAAATAATACTTGCACAATGCTCTTGAGCATGCATCAGCAGCGGCATCACATACCGAATCAGGATGTCCAACTCCCTTTCTTTCGACAATTTCTGGGAAGTCTGAGCTTTCTATGGGCAAAAAATCAGCTTTCGTAATCTTAAGAGTCATATTTCATTTCTCACTTGCTATTCTTTCAAGACCTTTTTTAAATATTTATATAAATGTGGATTAATAAAATAGTTTTATTATATTTTTACCAATATTATATAATAACCATATTAGCTTTAAAATTAAAAAAGACTTGTACGATCAACAAAAATTTGCCATATCAAATTCATATTATTTTTAATTGTGAAGAGGAAGAACGATTAACTAAACCCATAATCGATAATTCACCAGATAAAGTCTATTATTTTAAAGCCTACATAAAAGAAACGGGTCAGACTGACGTTAATGTAGCGTTTTATGAGAGAAATGTGAAATCTTTAAAAGATCAGATTCCTGAGCTCGTAATTAAGGATAAGATTGTAGATTATACAGATTACATTGAAACTATTCAAGAATTATCAAAAATTATAAGGAAAGAAAGAGAAAGAGACTCGGAATGCCAAATTTATATAAATGTAAGTTCTGGCTCTAAAATCACATCACTGGCTGCAGTTGAGGCTTCTAAATTGTGGGATTGTGAGATTTATTATGTCTATTCAAGTTATTACGATCCGCTCGGTCCTGCTAAGAATCAACCAATGCATAAAGGAAAAGTAATTATTAAAACACCAACGACCTTTCCAATTCGACAACCAAAAAGACAATATTTAAGGATTTTAAATCTTATTGGTGAAATGATCGAAGATAAATATCGAAATAAAGAATACAACAAGAAAAAGAGAAAATACCTTTTTAAAAAGTACGTGATTGATAAATTATACGATGAGGGACTTCTGAAGCTCCAGAGAAAGAACAAGGATCCGAGAAAACTAACATCTAGTTTATATATGAAAGGTACTAAATATTTTAATCACCTAGAGAAAGAGTTAAAATTTATTAAGATCTCTGACGATAAACGAAATAAAAAAATTTTTCTAACAAAGAAAGGACAAGATATTTTAGATATTTTTAAATATTCTGGCGTGTCAAATAATCGATAATTAATTGACAAAATAATAAATTTTTTTACCCTGCATATTTATATTACTATTGGGAAAATTGACGATCGAAAAAATATTAAATCGAATTAATTTCTTGTTAAGAGACGCTGGTTTTGAGATGTTCCAATTCGATAACCTAAAATCGGGTAATTACTGCTTCGATTTCTTGGTTAAGAAACGAAACTCAATTTTTATGATTAAGGTTTTTCCTAATATCGATAATTTAAACGAACCAGTCGTGAAAAATGTAAAGAATCTCTCGGTTTTGTTGAATTCTCATCCGATTTTAATAGGAATTAAGAATAGATACGACAAGTTAGAAGAGAATACGATATATATCCGAGAAGACTTACCATTTATTAGTTTAAAAACTTTCGAAAATGTTTTAGTTCAGAATGTTTTTCCTCATATTCTGGCTCGCAGAGGAGGGGGAGTAATCTTTCTAGATGGAGATTTGATGAAATCAATCAGAATAAAGAAGGGCCTCTCGAGAAAGGATATTTCTGAAAAATTAGGAGTTACTAAACGAACCATCTGTTCCTACGAAAATGAAAGCATGAGACC
>WJKD01000006.1 GCA_014729315.1 Promethearchaeota archaeon
TTTCACTCCTCCCATCATTAGCAATAGAAACTGTATCAGTAAATGACTACAACAACACATCTATTGAAGAACACTTGAATCCGGCAACCGATTTTGGGAGTGAAAAAATATCAATTTTTTTATTATCAGGAAATCAAATGTGTCATATTCAATATTTCTGAAAATCGAAATATCAGCATCATGTTCACAAATACGTTTTTTTCCTATTGACTTATCTTTTATCCTCATATTGCACCTTTTGTTTTTTTTGATTTGAATATAAAAAATACAATATGCTAAGTCAATAGGTATCAATATTTTTAGCGAAAATAAAAAATTAACTATAATAGATATAAATCAATCAAAATACCTGCTTAGTACTTCAAGCATGTTTTCAATTGACTGTGCTCTTCTGGGCTTTCCGGTTTTATTCAAATCGCATTGATAAGAAGTCTGGGCGAGCTGCCTGATTTTAAATGGTCGTCCATCTTCTTTAACAAAATGATCTCGAATAAAAACATAAATTTTATCCTGCAAATCTCTTTGTAGATATTTTTTATTGATTAACATTTTTATCAGGAATACAAGTTCCACTTCACGTCCGCACCACACGATCTTCCTGGCATTATCATAATCGCTCATTTTATGATCGCCCTCGTGTGTTATTTTTGAGTACATATAAAAAAAGCCTAAAAAACATTTTATAATGTTGATTAGGCTATGATGAAGTAAACTCGCCAAATATAAGCATAAAAAAGTATATTTGTCAAGTTCTTTTTAATTTATTTGTGTTTGTTTATATCTTGTAATACATTAGTTTATTGATTTTTCATGACATAGGAAAATCAAAAAAATTGACAGATTTGTTAAATTAATATTTTTTTTAGTACATTTTATTGAAAGTTGCTTAGATTTCAAATCAGAATTTTATTATTTTTCGAGATCAATTCCTGAGACTTTATTATAAAACGGTAGTTTCCCACTATTCTGCTCTTTGAATTTTTCAATCCAATATGTTTCCCACTTCACCTGTTGATCAGGATCCTTTAAAACCGAATATTCAATATCATCAAAATCCCAATCCTTTCTTTCCGGGGAGCTCAGCCTTTTGGCAATCCCGCCTCTGCCAATGTAAACAATTTCCCCGTTTTCTCTTAAATACCGATAAATGCCATTAGCATCTGATGGAATATCTTTTGACTCTCTTGCTTTTCTGTTTTCAAAAGCCGGACAAAGCTGTATCGCCCATAACTTTCCTTCTTTTTTAGGATTGTAAAATCGCCGGTCTTTTGATCTAAGTTTTGTAACGCTATCTACCCAGGGATATTTGCTCACGATTCCAAAAGCCGAACAGAATAGTCCTTTGCCCTTCTTTCCCTTTTTTTCAGAACTTGCCTGCGATAATGATAATGAATTTGGTCTGTCATCTGTATGAAATTCAAAACCGAGTCTTAAATTATCCGGGTCTGCATAGATACTTACCCGATACGAGCTATCGATTTCAGCAATCCTGGTAAACATAGCATTAAACGCAATATGCGCTTTGGCAATAGATACAAAAGGTCGATCGCTCCCCTCAAAACGATCATCTCTCGTGACTAATTCCCATGCCATTTTAATTTCTCCCTCTTTTTTATATTTTTATATAATTCTCCTTAATTTCCTATTTGTATTAAACCGCCGTTTGTTTCGATATTTTTTCAGTCAATCTCTGGACCAATACATTTGTCTTTCTGATGTGTCTCTGTTTTCCCAACCGTTCATAAATTTTTAGAGCATCTGTTGAGAATTGCATAGCTTTTTCAAATTCTCCAGTATTTTCCTTAAGTAGAGCAATTCCCAATTTGGAATCAGCTTCCAAATCAATCCAGTGAACTTCTTTTGATCCTTTCAGACTTTCCTTGAATAATTGCATTGCTCTTTTAGACTGGCTTTTTTCTAAAGAGATCATACCTAAATGAAAGATTGAGTGGAAATACTGTTCTTTATTCTCAAATGACTTGAAAATTTCATTGCACTTCTCATAATATTCCTGTGCTAATTTATACTCTTTTTTTCTGAAAGCGATACCTCCCAATGTCATCAAACTATTTGGAATATCAGATTTATTATATTCTCTACACCACCAATAATTATACTTTTTATCAAATGATTTTTCGTCCACAGAATTTGATATCCTCTCAAATGTCTCTAAAGCACTTTGTATCAGTTTTTCGGCTTTATCGAAATCTCCCTTTTCTCTTGAAACCAAAGCAGCTAATCTTTTGGTCGTAGCAATCCACCATTCATTATTGACCTGTTGAAAATATTTTAGACCTTCATTAAATTTATGGTCAGCCTTTTCAAGATCGTCTTGCTGAAAGTATGTCCAGCCAAGTATCCAGACAGCGCATTCGGCTGCAATTTTATCTTCTCCTATTTTTTTTGCCGCTTCATTTTGCATTAGTCCGAAGTTTATGCGTTCATCATAGTATCCGCCAAAAGCTAATATTTTGTCTATTGCGATATGGAAATCAATAAACTTACGCCACAATTTATTTTCAAAACACCATTTGGCTGAAGACAAAATATTCGGTAACTCTTGGCTCGCAAATTGTGAATTCTTTTTATCCTCTGAATTTAAATTATCTTCCATTAGCGATATAAGCATAAATTCGGCTAACCGTTCGTTCGCTTTATTTCCCCATTCCGTTTCTGCCGCTAATTTTGATCGTGCAAATGCCCTGGTCAGGGGATGTACACTGTACCTTCGTTTTTTTTCTTCCAGATCATCGGTTACCTCTACCAGCCACATTTCGACTAATTGACCAAGTGCCTGATCTAAGGGAAAGTGGTGTACATCGCTTGCTGCTTCAATTGCTTCCTTTGAAGCAGAAGAAACAAAAATCGGCATTACCATCAAAATGCTCTGTGCCTCTCCTGAGAGCAAGTCCCAGGATTTATTAAAAACTTCTTCAAAAATATCTCCCTTTGCTTCATGCAGCGACTTTAAAACCGCATCAAGGGATTGTCCTTTCTGTTTTATCTGACCTACCGCCCATTTTATTGCAAGAGGAGCTCCGCCGGTCGCTTGATACAAATGTAATAGCAGATTATCATCAGCCTGTTCCAATGCCTTTAATCCAAGACGATGTCCTTCTTTTCGAATAAGATTGAATGCCTCGTCTTTTTCCAAGCCTTTTATTGAAATTGCGTTTGCCTGTGACAATTTTTGCTCACGACTGGTGACCAATGCTTTGCTGGGCTCCGGAATCTTTAATATAAAATCCCGGACATCTTCATCGGTTATGGTTTCAAAATTATCCACAATAAGTAAATAACGTTTTGCCCGCAGCAGTTTATTAACGGCTTCCCTTTTTTCTTCGCACGGTTGCTGAGCGATACCCTGCCAATCCAGTGTTCGGGCAACAGTATCCAATATGTCATTTAATCGCATTTCCCGGTCTTTAGCAGAGCACCATATAAAACCATCGAAGATCGGCATTGACGATTGGGATTCATCTGATTTTTCATCGGATAGATTGCTTTTGCTGAATCTGTAGCATGCGTTCGTCACTTCGAGCGCTAACGAAGTTTTACCGATGCCGCCAATCCCATCTATACAAATCACTGGCCAGCGAGAATTCAACGCCTCTTTAACACGTTCGATTTCTTTTTTACGACCGATGAATTCAGTGCCAGGTGGGAGATTGGAGAAAATTTGTGGTGCCGGAGGTTGAGCTGTAATTTCATTATTTTCATTTACTGCAACCGGCTCCTTTCTAAGTCTCTTTACAAAGAGGTAACTCAACAGCGCCACAATCCCGGCTGCGATTAAGCCACCAATCGCCTCTGGCAAAGCACTTAAAAGAACTTCTAATATTCCTTGCATTAAACGTCCTTATTATATTTTAGCAATTCTTGTTTTCATTTAATATTTCTTGTAGTTTTTCAATAATTCACTATCGCCAATTGAAGAAGAAGAGGTATTCATTTTTAACCGTTTAGACAATCAACCAATTTTCCCACTGCCTGCTGATGTTTAGTTTTGCTCATTTTTTCAAGATTGAGCAATTTCCATTTTACACCAGGCATGCGCTGAATATTGTTTAATCCCAATAAATCCCATTGAGGATCAAGTGATTTAAACGAAATAAGAAATTGTTTTTCATCTGCTGTGAGTATACTTTTCATGCTTTGGAAAAGAAATCGCTGTGTTTGGATCAGGTCCTTTAGCGATGTTTTCTCAAAAATCATCCCTTTGAATTCCTTTTCATAAACATCATCAATTTTCTGGTAATTCGGATTAAGCAGTTCACAAAGCGGGCGGGGATGGCTGATTAAGTAAACGATAAATGCTTTTCTTATCTCCCCGGTGATCCCTTCATTTTTAAGAAGAAAATGGACATCAAATAAATCCCGTGGATGTTGTCGATCCAGAGCAGCACATATTTTACTGCCATATAAATCTGCGAGTGAAAGAGTTTGCATACTGAGTGTCATTTCAAACTTTTCTCTGACGGATTTACATAACTTGATTTGCTCGATAGGATACACAGCGCCACGTACAATATTGTTTGGTTCAATTTTAACGGATACTTGCTCTCGCTTAAAAATTAAACCAATGATATGATCTGTGCCGGATAATGTTTTCTTAATAATTTTACCATTTGGAAACTGTTTTATTATTCGTCCAGAGACATTTTCGAGCCTGCGGGAAATATCTGATAATGCAGTGTCCCGTTTATTGATCGGTAGATATGTTAAATCAATATCGACAGATAGCCGGGGTAAATTCCGGTGAAAGAAATTAATAGCGGTGCCGCCTTTTAAAGCAAACACTTTTTCCTGTTTAAAAAAAGGCAATATTTGAAGAAGTAATTCAGCTTGTCTGTAAAAGAGAGTTTCTTTCAATGAAATGTTTCCCGGGGTACGGTTATTAAATATTTTTTATCCAGTACGCCATCACTTACGATGACACGTTTGCCGCTTCCAACATCAATTTTTGCTAATTTTAATTCGTCTAACCACGGCAGGTCTGCTTTTTCGCTCATATACAGAAAAAGCCGTTTGACTTTCACCGATCGACAGTTTTCCAGCAGTTGCTGCACCAGCTCCGGTCGTAACGTCATTAAGCCTTCCACGATCCGCAGCGCTTCATCGAATCCCTGCTGCGAAGGGACATAATAGAGCATTTCCATAGCCGCCCGTTCCGGTGCAGATATTTTGATTGAAAATTCTTTGTGACGATGTTCAGTGAAACTGTTCTCAATATCTTTTGAAAACAAATTCGTCGCTTTAAAACAGATTTGCGCTTCCCACTCTTTTTGAACAAACCATTTCGGTAATCGTGTTCCCATAGGCGCAAAAAGATAAAACGTCTCTCCTTCTACTCTGACATAGTGCCCATATCCTTTTAATACCAGCGCAGTTCGCCCACCCACATGCACAGGCAACTGCAATTGCTGTTGCAGCGCATATATTCCACCAAAAAAATCCACCGGGTCATTGGGCAGCTTATAAGCTCCTCTGCCGACAGATTCCAGCCAGCCATTACGTTTATATGTTTTTATTAAATCATGGTAATAACCCAGCCTGCTCAAATAAGACTGGGTGTAAACAACGCCACGCTGCCAGCCGGAGATAAGTCGGTTTAATTTATTTGTTTTTTGGGTATTCATAGTACCAAAATATGAAAAAATATAAACGAAGTCAAGCGCAAGTTTAATAAATTTTAAATTAGGGTACTGATAATACCTGAACAGATAATTATTTAAACGAATCCTTCCAAAAATTACATATCCCTTTTTCAACGTTGGCAAACCAAAGGCGTCCATTTGCAAATTATGAACTGGAGGATGAAAATAGGCTGGCGATGCAAGCTGATAGATTCTGTTTTTAATCACCTGATCCAACGTGAAATACCAATTCGATTCTCTGATTCATTATATCGAGACTGAAGATGGTGCGGCAGCATCTAATTCTTACCTTCCGCATCCCGATCTTCACGCAAGTATATTTTCATTGAGTGCAGATTTATTTGGATATGCTGTGTTTATAAATATCGATATATTTATTATGATACTTGAAATATGGATTGGATTGTGAAAAGAAGAAAATAGGTGACTAATTTTCCCAGCCAAATATTATCTTTGTCAGAAAATTTTACGATAATAGTTGATCTTTTGGATGCTTTGATGAAGCCGTTCCATCCCAACTTTCTACTAATTCCATGTAACAAATGCCAAATATTTTCAAATGTTGACCGGAATGTGAAGACGAACTTCCTTCTTTACCGACAATAATATTGTCCTTAGTCATTGGATTATTGCTAAATCCCCAAATATTTTTACCTTCTAATTTTGAATTTAAATCTAATAATGATGAAGCTTTTATCTTGTGCTTTTTGGGGCTATACTCTTTTGTTATAGTACTATCACTTCGCCTTTTGATACTAATTGGAAATACCATGTCATCTATATCGGATTGTATACATGGTTTGATTGATGGTTCAATTTTTAAACCAGTTAGTAGTATTTCATTTCCTTCTATTGAGGAACCCGGTTTATTCAATCTCATTATGTATTTTACCTATTAATGCATTATCAGAACCATTTTCTGGTTGCTTTAAATATTTATCTATTTTTGAACAATCCGTGTTCAGCATAATTGATAAATCACCTGAGGTAATAGGTTCGTCAATAATTGATATAACTGCCTTAGCTATAATTACTATATCATCTTTGCTAATATTATTATTCAGTGGCTCAGCGAATGATTTAGCTATCTTCATAAATTCTTCTTTTGAGTAAAGATTTAATAGAAAAGAAGCATATTCTTGATTATATTTATGGTTTTTCCATAAATTTTTTATAACAAATTTTAATAATCTATTTTCTTTAATTACATTATTAAAATTAATAGTCGCATTCCACATTTCTATATTTAGAGAAGAAGTATCTGAGCTTTTTTCAAAGTCAGCTCTTAAATAGCTCACATATCCCTCGCCGGTGGTATTATAATTAATTTTTATCTTTTTCTTTTTTGGTCCGGGGTATTCTGTTCCTGTTAATTCATTCATTTTATACCCTAAAGCTTTATTTATTCCTCTTTTTCAACTATTACTTTATTTGCGTTTTTTAATAGCCAATCTGCAATACTTTTAGCAATATCAGGTCTCAATACCAAAGTACATTGAATGTCTCGTGTGTATGTTTTATCTGTTTTTTTGTTTTCCTTAACTTTTCCTGAATTCACGTCGACTGATACTTTGATATTATCCGGTAATTTTTCATATTCAATAAAAAAATGACAAATAATTTCCCCATTAGGACTTAGTCCTCCATAAGCTCCAGTAGCAGGATATATATTGTAATTTTTAGATTTACTAAAGTCAATATTAAATGATATTTGTTTTTCATCTTCCATAACATTACCTCAAAATAAGATAATCATTTATTGCCTGTCTATGAAATGGAAATTTTAAAGAACTATTTATAGCTATATCGTCAGACGAAAAAGTTTAGTTTAAAATAGCTCTTTTTATAGAATGTAATATGATTATCAAAGCGAATATAAATACATTATTTTTGGGAGTAAAAACAGCTATAGATAGACCGATGCAAGAACATAGAATAACTTACAAAATTTTAGGCAAATTGTCAAGTAAAAACAAGTAACTATGAATATAATCTTTCTATTTTAGACGTGTCAAAAAGAGATCAGTTTCATATTAGAATATTGTCATTCTGTTAAAAATGCAGAAAATATTAAATACGAAATACTTTAAAATGCATTCTATAAATTGGTGCTATCACCTATCCAATCCCTTAACAATCCTCACTTCCTCGATCTCATCCATCCCCTCAAGATTTTTCCGCACCGGGTGATTGGGATTATTAAACGTGCTATATACTTTTTGAATCACATCCATTTTCTGCTCATCTGTCATGTCATCTGTAATAGGTGTCAGGTCAGGCAGGTACTTTAAAATGTCCCGTCCGGCATTTTTTATCTCATCTTCAAAATAGAGTTCTAAGATAATACCATCTACCAGTTTCTTAAAAAATGAATACGTTAATTCTATGTTTCTAGCAAACAAGATATAATCGACAATAATATTAACAACAGATTGTATTTCTTCTTGTTTTAACTGATATATTGGTAGTGCTCGTACAGATCTGGGATAAGTGTGTGAGGTATAACCTTGTAAGCTCTCTGTGGCAAGTCTATTTTTAAAATAAAAATTAGTAACAGAGTTGAAAATATTTGCAGCTATATATTTCAGGCTATAATCTTCATCATGTCTATCATATTCTTTAAATTTTATATTCAGTTTTGATTTCTCTAAAAACTTATATTTTGTAATCAATACATTACCATCATCTGTATAGAATTTATCGTAATCTAAAGAACCAGCAATTTGGTGATTGGCGTCGGATATTTTTCTTATTACTATTTTCTCATTTTCGAATAAAGCTTCATCCCTTGGACCATACATAGTATCTTTTTTATAATTCAACCATAGATCTCTGCTCATAATTTGCCAGATATGAACGTCTTTCCCTTCAATAAACTTTTTGAAATTTCCTTTTTTATTTCTATATACAACATCTGATTTTTTATACAGCCCAGGAGTCCTACTCGAAACTTGTGCGCCATAATTAACATAACAAATTTGCCCAACCTTTATAGAATTTTTTTCAATCAAATTAAGAATTCTTTCAATCTCATTATCTATTGAGATATTAAATATACAATCCTGGTTATTATCCCATAATTCCGTATTGATAACCGATTTTAGAACTATCTTATTAGAAAAATGACCATATTTTGTATTTCTATAAATCTTGCATTTTGAATACTTTTTGTCTCTTTTTGAAATATTGATTACAAGCGTTTTTCTTGCAACATTTTCAAATACATTTACTTCATCATATAGCAAAATTGAATGCAAACTCATTTCATCAATAATGAATTTTCTTACGCTGCTAGCGTATTTCTCCTTTAAAAAGGGATTGGGCACGATAAAAATTATATTTCCATTACGAGTTAAAGGCGTACTTCGCATTAAAAATGCTAAATAAAGATCCCAATGTCTTTTTAAGTATTTTCTATATTTGCTTAAGCTTTTCAATATCTCATTCTTATAGCCGGGATATTTTTTATGAAGCACCCAAGCACTTATATAGGGAGGATTTCCGATTACGGTATGGAAACCGCCAGCACTTTTAAATACTTCCGAAAAATTAACATTAAAATCAAAATTTACAGAATAACCCAAATTCTTTTCCGTATTTCTAAACAAGTTTGATATTTTATCATCTATTATTTCTTTTAATTCAATTTTCTTTCTTTTATCAGTTTCTACAAAGTATTCTTCTTTTAAATTTTCAATTTCTGAGAGTCCTAATGGTTCGTATGGGTATCCTAACAGCGAATCACCGCACACAATCTTATAATCCAAATTAGGCAACGGTTCAATCATATCAATACGCTGCTCATCTACAACCAATGACAGCCATAACCTCAATTTGCATATTTCCACGGCGCTGGCGTCAATATCAACACCGTACAAATTATGGTGAATGCAATGAGACTTTAATGCATAAGATGAACGGTCTTTATTGTCATCAATAAACCTGTCCAATATCTGCCGGGCTTTTACCATTTCCGTCATCACGCCCACCGGAAAGGCGCCGCTTCCTACCGCCGGATCGCATACCCGAATATTTTCCAGCTTTTCATCGATCAATGCCGCATTTTTACGAACGGATTCCGGTATTTGGTGTTTATAAGTTTTCGTTTCTTTGCCCTGCTGGAGTACCTGTTCTTCATTTTCTAAGAAATACTCCCCATGTTTTATCAAAATCTCAATATCTTCTTTTGGCACACGTACGGCATCACCATTTTCAATTAAAA